>CANCFZ010000220.1 GCA_947377425.1 Flavobacteriaceae bacterium | reverse complement strand
AAAAAACATATTAAAATTCGTTAATTTTAATACAAAAACAGTACTAAAATCAACCTTTAGCTTTGTATTCCCTTTTTCAAAAAGTATCTTTGTACTTTAATTTAACGTTTTGAAAGAATATCTTTCTAACCCATCTAAATATTTTACATAATGCAACCAAAAGATTTACTAGCACTTGCCGAAGAATTTGGCAATCCGTTGTACGTTTATGACGCCACAACAATCGAGCAACAGTATAACCGTTTGACAGCTGCTTTTTCAAAGGTCGAGAACCTTCGTATTAATTACGCCATGAAGGCTTTATCAAACATTTCCATCTTGAAATTGCTGAAGAAGTGTGGCACTGGTTTAGATACTGTTTCGTATCAAGAAGTTCAATTAGGATTACATGCTGGTTTTACTCCAGACAAAATTATATTCACTCCCAATGGTGTTTCGTTTGAAGAAATTGAAGAAGTCGCCAAATTGAGTGTTCAAATTAACATTGACAACCTTTCGGTTTTAGAACATTTTGGAGCTAAACATCCAACTGTTCCGGTTTGTATTCGTATCAATCCGCACGTAATGGCTGGTGGAAATCAGAATATTTCTGTGGGTCATATTGACAGTAAATTTGGGATTTCTATCTATCAAATTCCGCATATTTTAAGAATCGTTGAAAATACTGGAATGCATATTAACGGAATTCACATGCACACTGGTTCTGATATTTTAGATATTGAAGTGTTCTTGTATGCTGCTGAAATTCTATTTGATGCCGCAAAACAATTTAAAGAATTGGATTTCCTTGATTTTGGTTCTGGATTTAAAGTACCTTACAAAAAAGGCGATATCGAAACCAACATTGAAGAATTAGGAAAAAAACTAACCAAACGTTTCTTGGCGTTCGAAAAAGACTATGGTCGTTCTTTAACTTTAGCATTCGAACCTGGAAAATTTCTAGTAAGTGGTGCTGGTTTTTTCTTGGCTAAAGTAAACGTGGTTAAACAAACTACCTCAACAGTATTTGCAGGAATTGATTCTGGTTTTAACCACTTGATTCGCCCAATGTTTTATGGCTCACAACATACTATTGAAAACATTTCTAATCCAAAAGGAAAAGAGCGTTTTTATACTGTTGTTGGATATATTTGTGAAACCGATACATTTGCCAACAACCGACAAATTGCCGAAATAAAAGAAGGTGATGTGTTGTGTTTTAGAAACGCAGGCGCCTATTGCTTCTCGATGGCGTCTAACTACAACTCGCGCTTTAAACCCGCAGAAGTATTGTGGAAAGACGGCAAAGGCCACTTGATTAGTAAACGAGAAACTTTTGACGATTTGATTAGAAATCAGATTGTGGTGGAAGTATAAAATAGAAACCTCGCTTCTTTATTGAAGCGAGGTTTTTTACTTCAACATTCGTTAGTCAACATTTAATAATCAACATTTTTTTGAGTTTAAAAACTTTTTGATTAACAGTGGCTTCGAGAGCCTCAGCCACCGCTGGACGTATTGTTCTTAATAGACGTTTCTTCCTGTTGTCTTAAGCTCACGAAACCAAAGTTATAAAAAACTTTAACATTCGTTAATCAATATTGAATAGTCAACATTTTTTGAACTTGGACTATTCAACAACGAGCGTTGAATTTTGAACTTAGAGTAGCGTTTGCGATTTTTCGTGCCTATGAATGACAAAACTATAGTAGTCTTTTTTACGTATTGAAGAAGGAAATATCTCATAAATACATAAAAACCGCAGTCTATGTTACATTAAGCTAAAAGCTTATTACATTAAACTAAAAGCTTGTTATATGTAGCTAAGAGCTTATTAAAAGAAGCTAAAAGGTATTAATTATAGATTCAGGGCTATTAATTATAAGCTAAAAGGTTCAAAATAGAAATTTCATATTTTTTTTACAAACCCAATATGTCTTTTGTCACTACTAAACAAATGAATGTATCGAATGTTGAATTTGAAAAAAATTAGTTCAAATTAGTTTAAAATTCTAAGTCAAGAGAATAAATTTCTTGAGGCTCATTAACTAAATACAATTCTAATTGATTTTAGGGAACAAATTTTAACAGAATCACACTTATTGTGTGTTGGATCCTATATTATTAATTAATTTCTTTGAAAAATAATAAAAATGACATGGATACATCTTTTGAACGCTCAGAAAACACTACTGTAGAATGGTTAACACCACCTGAATTAGTTAAGAAATTAGGTGAATTTGATTTAGACCCATCTACTCCAATAAATCCGCCATTTGTTCATGCAAAAAATAATTTTACAATTAAGGATGATGGTTTAACTAAAGAATGGTTTGGAAGAGTATATATGAATCCTCCATATGGAAAAGGAATGGAAGCCTGGATAGAAAAACTTAAAAATCATGGAAATGGAATAGTATTAATTTTTGCTAGAACAGAAACTAAATGTTTTTTTAATCACATTTGGTATGATGCTGATGCAATACTATTCGTAAAAGGTAGGATTAAATTTTATAGTATTGATGGTAAACAAAAAGGAACTCCTGGAGCACCTAGCGTTTTTATTGCTTATGGAAAAGAGAACGCAGAAATCTTAATGAATTCAGGAATTGAAGGACGATTTATTTTTTTAAAATAAATCCCATAGGGATTTATAAAACCTCGTAGCATATAAATTCGGCTACATTAAATTCAGAATCGATAATCCATTCATTTTCTATTAGTAATTTTTTATAAGCTTCGTTTTCATTTGAAACATCTTCAACAACACCAATTACTTGCATGTTTTCAACTTCATTTCCATTTGGTGAAAATGTAGTTCCTTCTGGAGTTATAAATATATACTTTTTCATTTCCATAACTTTCTATAATGTCCGTTTCCTAAAAATTCTATCAAACCAATATCTCTAAGATTTTGCAATTGTTGTCTTATCTTAGGTAAAACTCTAGTATTTGTTGGATATTTTTTCAATAATATTGATTCAAATTGATAAATATCAGCCAAACTAAAAAACTCCTTATTTAACGTATTTGCACAATTAAAAACTTCTAATTTCCAACCTTTTAAAGTCAAATCTAGTAAACTTATAGGTAAATCAATTATATCAGTTTTTTCTTCTGATATATTAATTTTAGGGTATTTTAAATCCTCAGATTTAGGCATTTTAGATAAAATCGCTCTAACTTCTTTTAGATGAGATGATTTAATTTCACCTACATCAGAATGATTTGATAAAACTTCAAAATCTTCTATTACTTTAGAAACAAAAAATTTATCGTCTGAATAAATCCCATACTCAAAATTATTCAATAAGCCACCATTTGTTAAATTACCAGAACTTATAATAACATGCTTATCATCAAAAAGATAAATTTTTGAATGTAATTTAGATAAATTCTTTACTAACCCTTTTTTATTAATTATTTTTTGCAATGCTTCAATATCAAGTGAACCAGAATGAATATTAGCAATTTTAAAAGAAGTTACTATTTCCAATTTTGAACTTTCTTTCTTTGCTAGCAACATTTCATCACAAACATTCTCTTTTATATATGGAGAAGTAATTTTAATTGATAACTTGGAATCTGAAACTAATTTCAAAAAATCATTTTTCCAAGGAGTTTTAATTATCTTCATTAAATAGGTTTAATAATATTTGCTAAATTATAAAAATTTACTTCAATTATTTTGGTTTTCTGCATTTTGCAAAATTTTTCACAAACCCAATCCAAAAAACATTTCAATAGTTTATTTTTGCCTCATGGGAAAAAAGAAAACAGACAAAGTTATTTTTGAAAATGTTACCGTGCTTGATGCAGGTGCCAAAGGTGTTTCGGTTGCTAAAGCGCCA
>CANCFZ010000219.1 GCA_947377425.1 Flavobacteriaceae bacterium | reverse complement strand
TTTACCTCAACATCAATATCTTTTGCTTCGGAATATTTGATAGCATTATTAATTGCTTCCTGAATGGTGCGATACAAATTGATTCCAACTACCGACGAAAACTTAAGCGTTTTCATTTGATCATCAATCTTGAATTTGAAATTGATATCATCTTTGGCAGATTTTGCTTTTTCAATAAAATTGAGAATTCTTGAATATAAATCCTCAACTGTAAACTCTGAATTATTCATAGCCCAGATGGTATCACGAAGTTCAATAATAGTTGATTTGGTAAAATCACTAATCTTAGTCAGTTGATTATTGATTTTGTTTTCGGTGATTTTATTTCCGTATTTTAAATTGTCAATAGAGGATATTACAAAAGTCAATTGTGCGCCAATATTATCGTGTAAATCTCTTGAAATAGACAAACGTTGTTCGTGTAATTTATTTTGAGTTTCTATTGCTGCAATAGCATTTTTAAGTTCGAATTCTTGTTCTTGTTGTTTGTTTTTTAATTTTTGTTGACGATAAATTAAGAAGCCAGACAATCCTATAAAAAATGCCACTAATGAAACTATACTTATAATTGTATTCTTCTTTTTAGCTTTTATTTCTTCTTTGTACAAAAGAACTTTATTCTCTGCTAATTGTCTTTCTTTTTTGGCTGTTTCATATTTTACTTCGGCATCTTTAAAATATTTTTGCTTTTCTTTACCAAGAATACTATCATTACAATTAATGAATAATTCTTGAGTTTCAAATGCTTTTTTATACTCTTTATTCTTAAAATATGAAGCAGATAAATCGGAATAAATACTTGGAATATTAGCTGTATTTTGATTTTTTTTTGCTTCTCCAAGCAATCCTTCTAATATTTTTATTGCCTCTTGACTATTGCCTTCTTTATTATAAATTTTTGCTAAATTGGATTTTAAAGAATAAACTTCATTACTGTTTCTATTATATTTTAAACTATATTCTAATGCTTTAAATATTGTTTTTTTTGCATCGTAATTTTTATTTAAACCTAATTCCTGTTCGCTTTTTAATTTAAAAAAATCAAATCTTAGTTTATCGAATGCTAATGAATCAATAAATTTTTCTGCTTTGTTTAAATAAAAACCCGATTCTTTAAATTGTTTTTTTTGTTGTAACATATCTATCAATAACTGATAACTAGTGAAGATATTTAAAGGATATTTTTTGTCTTTTAAAGCATATTTTAATGCCTCTTTGCTATATAAAATTGCTTTTTTACTATTATTAATTTTATTATACAAACCGGAAATGTTATTTAATACCGAAACTTTTATATAGGTGTATTTTGTAGTGTCTATTTCTTTTGATACTTGAAGTAATGTTGAAATTGCTAAATCGTATTTTCCCTCCAACTGATAAATATCAGAGACATTACTTTTAGAAATGATAATTCCAATAGTATCTTTTGCTTTTGCAAATAATGCTCCTGCCAATTTAAAATATTTGGACGATAAATCTAAATCTTCATTATAATAATACATTTCGGCAATCTCACTATGTGCGCAGGCAAATTGCAATTTATTATTACTTTCTAAACAATATTTTTTGGCTATTTCAAATTGCTTTAAAGCACCTTTAACATCTCTTATGGTTGTTTTTTGCCCAATCATTTTCACTAAAAAAATAGCCTTCTTGTTATTATCATGTGCTTTTTCAGCTAACAAAACTCCTCTTTGCAAAATTGCTCTTGCTTTTTCTGGATTACTTACAATATTTTTATGATAGTCATTAATTATGCTATCTATACTCTGTGCAGATATTAGATTTGAAATCAACAAAAAAATGAAAACTATTTTCTTCATATACTAAAAATTATTCTCTTTAATTTATCTCTAAAGTTAATTATTAATTTTTGTTATTAATAATTTCCAAGAAAACTTTTTGCAACTCAACCACTTCATCTCCAAGATTCTTCATGTCTTTGGCATAATTAAAATTGTATTCTGAAGCAATTAATACTTTATTTTTAAGTAATAATTGTTTTTCATACAAAGAAGAAATGATTACTTGGAGTTGCTCCATATTTCTTGAGTGCAGTCGCTTTATCTTTGAATTTTGCAAATACAAAACAACAACAAAAATCAACAAAACCACTATTAGAAAAAGGAGTGTATAAATCATAATAAAAGTCATTAATTCAATTACAAAATTGACTCAATGACTTTGATTAAGCAATACGTATAAATGCGTATTTAGTTGGCTATTTTTTGTTGAAGTTCTGTATTATTTTCAACCACTTGACCATCATATTGCAACTTCCAACCCATGTAGTTGGTCACAATCAATATTTTTGACAATTCACTGATTAGCATGTTTTTAGCATTTGATTTTAGCGTTGAACTTTCTATTTTCTTGGCTAAGTTTGCTTTGGCAATTTTGTTGATTTTATTATAATCTTCGCCAGTAAATTCGTTAAACGTACTTTGGTCAACATTGTAGTATTTAATATCGGGACTTATTTTTATTTCTTCCTTTGGGATAGCGGTTAATTTTCGGCATCGATGTCATATTTTACTTTGCTTAAATCAAAAACAACGGTTACATCGGCATTGATTACTACTAAGGCTTTTTTGTCAAACGAAATTAAATCTCCTAAGTATTTATTTTGGTCTTTATAAATCATTACTTGCGAGAAATGCCCTTCGGTAACTACCAATTTACCAACGTTTTTTATTTGTTCTTGAATTAATGCCGTATCATATTCAACCGATGATGAGTCTTTGGAAGAAGTGAAATACTTATATCCAAAAAATAAAACTAAGGCTACAAGAATAAGGATTCCCATTTTCTAAATTCGGCTAAAGCTCCAAAAAAACCAACTTTTGAAGTAGTTTGTTGTGTCATAAATCTGCTATTTGACAACGAAGATAAAAAATTAAGTTTTTATAATTACTTCAAATTCATTAAAACAGATTTTGGCAGCGCGATTGTACGAATTTGCATTATATCATCAACCGAAGTAGCATAATAAAACAACTCGTTTTTCTCGTCATAAAACGCTTGTCCGTCGAAGTTAGCGGTGTTGATTTTACTTCCCAAATTTATTGGTTCGCTCCAATTTTTCCAGGTATCGTCTAGTCTATAAGAAACAAAAATATCGTGATTTCCATAACCACTAAAACCCGTTGATGAAAACAATAATGTTTTTTGATCCGATAATAATTGTGGTGCGGCTTCATCAGAGGCTGAATTGATTACTTTACCTATGTTTTGAAGAAATCCATACGTTCCATCTTCTTTTCGAGTAGTGTAATACAAATCCATTCCGCCTTGTGTAAAATCGGTTTCAATCGCCATTACCATTACTTTTAAATCGTCACTAAATGTAGCATCACTATAGTCTTCATAATTATTGAAAGCCAAAATTTTCAATTTTCCTAACGAACTAAATATTCCACTTTTATTTTCAAAAAGTTCAAATCCACATTCGTTGGTTCCTCTTGAATAAGAAACACCTCCTTTTACCAAAAACTGTGTGTTAGCAAATTCTACATAATTATAATTTTCACCTGATATGGAAAGCTCTGTTTCTAGTTTCTTATTACTCCATTTTCCGTTTTCTTTGGTAAATGAGAATACATATTCTTTATCGTTGTCATATCTTGAGGCCATCAATTTGGTTCCGTTATCATACAAACACGGAATACTGTAATTGTCTTCTCCAAGAACCACTTGTTCAGCATTAGGTAAACTTTCTAAAGTTGGTTTCGTATTAATCTTGGCTTCAATAGGTTCTACAGAATCAGAGATTCCAATGGCGTCTATTTGTTTCTGTCCAGGCAATAAAGCAAAATTAAATTCCACCTTAACCGAAACCACTCCTGAAACGGCATT
>CANCFZ010000218.1 GCA_947377425.1 Flavobacteriaceae bacterium | reverse complement strand
ACGTAAAGGGTTTATAGATAAACTCTTTACGTTAACAGAACAAGCACTTATAAATTCGTCTATAAATCAAGAAATTATGATTTGGAATTTATGGAGCAGGAAAGAAGCTGCTTACAAAATCTACAACCGTCAAACTGGAATTAGAAAATACAATCCAATACAATTTGAATGTCTTGATATGAGTTTAGAAATTGGAAAAGTAATGTTTGAAAAGCAATTATTTTATACTAAAACTCAAATAGTATCAGAATTTGTTTATTCCGTTGCCGTAGTAAAAACTCTTGATTTTGATAAGATAAAATCAATTAAAAGGCCATTTACAATTTTCAAAAAAAATGGAGCTCCAAGTTATTTTGATGATAATTGTTTAATAGAAAAACCGATTTCAATAACTCATCATGGCAGGTTTGAAAGGATAATTACAATTGTTTAAATTTTAAGTTCGGTTTTAATTTAATAAACAAAAATCATAAACGCTTTTACTCCTATTTTATGGAACATCTATTTATAGTTTAAATAGTGTTTAAGTACTAATTTAAGCTCAAAATGATTAAAACAAGGATGATTTTCCTTTGCTGCAATATCGTAAAACGTATCTGTCAGGAGAACAAGTGCATCCTTGTTTGTTTATTTAATGATTAATTATACAAAGATATGAGTCAGGAGACATTTTCGGAGCTTTTCTTAGGAACTCTTTGCCTAGCTGGGTTTTATTTAGTCGTCACTTTCGTTTTCTGAATTTTCTGCTGGTGCTGTCGCACCATTTGTAATTTCTGTATGTCTAATTTGCCCCCCCAGATAACCTGTTCTTGCAACCAGTCCAAAGCTGATGAGTGATATAAATAAAATTACAAAAGCAGTTGTTCTTGTCAATGAAGACTTTCTAATAGTTAAGAATAAACCTAAAATGGAAGCAACGCCCAAGATGATTAATGATATTAAAGCAAATAGTGCAAATTCTTCGTGTGTCTTTATATTGGCTTCAACAACGCCTTGAATATTCTCAACTGTTTCTTCTGCCGCTTCGCCTGTAAGATATGATATTCCTACTCCAATTGAGGAAATTATAAAAAGAAAGTATGCAGCTATTTTCGTGTCGCTACTTTTAGACCAAAGTCCATATGCAAGAACAAGTCCACCAAGTATAGAGCCGAAAATTGGAAGATGGGTAATAAGTAAGTGAATGTGTGTTTGGTCCATAATGTTGTGTTATTGAAATACGATAAATTTTTCTCTCTCTGTTAAGGAAAAGTCACAATGCTTTGGTGCTGTCGCATACGTGTTACCACAAGCAGGACAAACAAAATATTTTGAGGGTAAACTATTTAAGGTATTACTGTTAATGTCACCCAAGGCTTGTTCAAAAAAGAATTTATGTTTCAATTCAGTTTTCATAGCATAAGTCAGACTTAAAAATGCAATTTGGTTGTCTGCTGTTTCTGCTGTTTTTAGAAAGTCGGGATACATTGTTTTCGCCTCATAGACTTCACCGTTTATGTCGTCAGATAAGTTCTCTTTTGTGGTTTTAACTTTGAATTCAGGAGTTATTATAGGAACAGTTCCTCCTGCATCTTCAATTACAGCTTTGTGATTTATGGCGTGTATGTTTTCGGCTGCTGAAACTGCATTGTATAATAATGCAATGTTATGATATCCTTCTTCTTCCGCTTTCTTTGAAAATGCTTCATACTTTGCTGTTGCTGTTTTCTCTCCTTTATATGCTGATTGCATATTTTCAATTGTTTTAGTTCCTGCTTCCATATGTTCTTTGGTTGTTGTTTTTACTTCTGTTTTTTTATTGTCGCAAGAAGTAATACCTAAACAACCAATTGTTACTATAATTAGAGAATAGTTTAGAAATAACTTTTTCATTTTAAATGCTTAAGATTAATTATGATACAAAGCTAGTCCCAATGTCAGGGGTTGGTGTTACACAATTAATTCTTTAAAGTGTATAATTCACACATCGTAAAGTAGTCGGTCAATGAGTGAGTGGTCTGTGAGGCTTGCTTATAACGTTTCGCCAGCAGAAGCAGTCGCAGACTTAGTGACTTGGTTTTCTCCACTAAGATAAAACGAAAATAGAGAAAAGGAATTACAACTTACCGAAAACCAGCGATTGATTTTGACGGCTGTTATGCGTTCGTGCTAAAGCGCGTTCAAGTCACAACTATTTGAAGTTCAAACAATCGTTATTCAAAGCATAGACCAATTCGCCTAAGTCATTGTTTCTTTCTTTGAGGTTTAACGGTTCGTCTGCCAATTGCATTTGCTATTTCAATAAAGATAATGAATACAATTAAAACTATTGAGCAATCAATCAAATTAGAAAGTGTCTCATTATTTTCAAATTGAAGTTGCATTGAAGTTGCTATCGTAATTGCTAATGTGATTGCTAATGTGATTGTTGAAATCAAAAGTCCGAAAAATAAACTCCAATACCATTTAAAGTCAAGAAGCCAAATAGTTGCTGTAAAGGTCAATCCTAAAAATAATCCGAATATTAAACCAACAATCCAACCTCCACATGGTCCATGTGTTAATACGAGTAATAGAAGCACAATAACAGAAATGGATTTACAATATTTCCAAAGTCGTGTTTTAATTTCTTGTGTCATTAGTTTCTGGTTGTATTGTCAAAATTGTCTCGAATAAAAATATTGATTGTCGTATCATTTGTCAAATGTAAATTTTATGTCAGTCAGTTTTTTGAATAAATGTTCTGAGTTGCACTTCTCGCCATAGCATGCCGCTAACATCAGTTCGTCTAAAAACCTAAATTTCTTTACAAATTCAGCTCCGCAAAGTGTTCGTTTTTAGCACTGTGCTGCAAATAACTCCTGACTTTTCGCTATGTTATTTGTCATAAATTTAAACTTTATCAAAAAAAAAAATTCTGCAAAGTCAGGAGCCATTTGCAGAGCTTTTCTTAGGAACTCTTTGCAGAGCTTGGATTCAGTCAAAACCGTACCTAAAGTTATTCAATTGTCCGTCAGAACTTTCGAGTCCAACTATATCCATTAATTCTTCAAAATAATAACAAATTCTCTCTTGATTTTCTGAATCAATGTAAATACCTGTAAATCTGTTAAGCCCAATTTTGATCGCATTTTGATAATCGTCGTCAGTAGCATTACCTGTTTTAGCTAGTTTCTGAAAATCTCTAGCCGCTAAATTTATTTTTTCTGTAAGAATTGGCTTTTGTGTTTCATCTCCAATGCCAGGATAAAATAATTGTTTATCTTCGATAAATTTTTCCTTGCGTTTAAATTCTTCAAATTTTGTCATCGCATTTTTAGGTGTCTTTATTATCCCTTGTCCACAAGCTGTGAATAAAAAGGAAATTGTCAATATGTAAATTATATGTTTCATTGTTGCTCTAAAATGCCCTGTAACTATTATATAAGTCTGATTCTATTCCTAATACACCCAATGTTAGCTTTGCAAACCTAATTTTCATTCCGCTAATCTAATAAATATTCTACTACTAAAACCACGTAGAACTACCTATTTTTCTCAAAGATAAAAAAGTGTTTTGAAACTATTTTACGGGAAACTTTAAAAGGGTAACTATTTTATTTTTTCTTACTAAATTTTAAGCTAGCCAGCAGTTTTTTAAATCGAACTCCAGGTCGGTAAATTATAGAAGCACTTTTAATATTTTTTACTGTTACCATTTCGGGTGAAGGACTTGCGTTGCCTTTAACACTAATTTGAAACGAACCTAAATGACCTAATCGCACAATATTTCCTTTTTCCAATTCTCTTGAAACCATGTTTACCAAACTATAAACCACCGCTTGACAATCGGTTTCAGTAAGTGTGGTACTAACCGATATTTGTTGCGAGAGTTCGTCCAAATCGATTAC
>CANCFZ010000217.1 GCA_947377425.1 Flavobacteriaceae bacterium | reverse complement strand
GAAAATTTAGAACGATTTTTCCCAAAAAATAAAATTGTTTTCACTGGAAATCCAGTGCGTCAAGATTTATTAGATGTAGATTCTAAAAGAGAAGAAGGCATTTCTTATTTCAAATTAGATGCCAATAAAAAAACACTTCTAATTCTTGGCGGAAGTTTGGGTTCTAGAAGAATCAATCAATTAATCGAAAAAGAATTACAGTTTTTACTATCTCAAAATCTTCAAATAATATGGCAATGTGGAAAGTTATATTATGACGAATATATAAAATACAATTCAGAAGAATCGGAAAACCTAAACTCGAAACTTGTAACAGTTTTAGCTTTTATAGACCGAATGGATTTGATATATGCAGCAGCTGATTTTGTAATTTCTAGAGCAGGAGCATCGTCAGTTTCAGAATTGTGCTTGGTAGGAAAACCAACTATTTTCATCCCATCACCTAATGTTGCAGAAGATCATCAAACGAAAAACGCAAAAGCAATTGTAGATAAAAAAGGAGCAATTCTTCTAAAAGAAAATGAATTGGATGATCAATTTGAAACCACTTTTTCAGAATTAATTTCAAATGAAAATCATCAAAAAGAATTAAGTCAAAACATTAAAAGTTTAGCAAAGCCAAATGCAACAAAAGATATCGTTGAAGAAATAATAAAATTGATAAAATAAATCGTAAAACCTTAGCTTCTTAGTACCTAGTAACTTAATAAATGAATCTAAACCAAATACATAACGTCTATTTCATAGGAATTGGAGGCATCGGAATGAGTGCTTTGGCTCGTTATTTCCAAAATATTGGTAAAAATGTTTCAGGTTATGACAAAACTCCAACAACATTAACCAATGAATTGATTGCTGGAGGAATGAGTATTCATTTTGAAGACAATATTAGTCTAATTCCAACCGATTATTATTCTGAAAACACCTTAATCATTGTAACACCAGCAGTTCCTGTTTCTCATTCTGAATGGAATTATTTTATTGAAAGAGATTATGTAATAAAAAAGCGTGCCGAGGTTTTAGGTTTGATAACCAAAGATACCTTTTGTTTCGCAGTAGCAGGAACCCACGGAAAAACAACAACATCAAGTATTCTCGGTCATATTTTATACGAAAGTGGAGAAGATGTAACAGCATTCCTTGGCGGAATTGTAGAAAATTACCATTCCAATTTAATAGGAAGCGGCAAAACAATTACAGTTGTCGAAGCCGATGAATTTGATCGTTCTTTCTTGCATTTACATCCAAATATTGCTTGTGTAACTTCAATGGACGCTGACCATCTAGATATCTATGGCGATAAAAAAGCTATCGAAGAATCATTCCGAGAATTTGCTAATAAAGTTTCTGATAAAACAAAAATATTTGTTCCCAAAGGATTAGATTTAGAAGGATTAACTATTGCGATTAATGAGGAAGCAACTTTCAAAGCTTTTAATGTTAGAATAGAAAATAGCAGTTACATTTTTGATGTGCAAACCCCATCAGAAACAATTAGAAATATCGCTTTCGGATTACCAGGAAGACACAATTTAATGAATGCCTTAATGGCTTTAGCAATGGCAAAAACATATGGTTCCCCAACCGAGTCCATAGCTAAAGCATTGGCTTCATTTAAAGGCGTGCAACGCAGATTTTCCTATCAAATAAAATCAGATAATTTAGTTTATATTGATGATTATGCGCATCATCCAACCGAAATAAATGCAGTACATCAATCCGTTCGTGAATTGTATCCAAATCAAAAAGTCTTAGCAATTTTTCAACCACATTTATTCAGTAGAACCAAAGATTTTGCGGATGATTTTGCTAAAAGTTTATCTCAATTTGACGAAGTGTTGCTTTTAGATATTTATCCAGCTCGAGAATTGCCAATGGAAGGAATTACGACGTCTTGGTTGATGTCCAAAATGACAAATGAACATAAAAAATTAGTTTCGAAAAATGATTTGATTCCGTCAATTTTAGTTTCAGATGCAACAGTAATTGTAACCATCGGAGCGGGTGATATAGGTGAGTTAGTTCCGTTAATTAAAAAAGCATTAGTATGAAATTTTTCAATTGGAACAATATCAGGCTAATACTAATGTTTGCATTGGTAATTTTCTTGTATTCCTTCACTTCAAGTAGAAATTCACAACGAAAATTAAAGAAATCCGAAGTTATTTTTGTTGGACAAAACAGCGATTTTATTAAACAAGAAACGGTTAATAAATTGTTAATAGAAAATAAAACAGATGTGCGAACTATAGCAAAAGAGGACTTAAATTTGAACAAATTGGAAAATTCCATCAACAAACATCCAATGATTGAAAAATCTGACGTTTTTGTTTCGGTTGATGGCGTTCTAAAGGTAGTTGTAAAACAAAAAACACCTATTGCAAGAGTGTTTGACAAGTTAGGCTCTTTTTATATTGATTATGAAGGAAATAGAATGCCGCTTTCTGATATTAATACAGCAAGAGTGCAATTGGTTTTAGGAGAAATAACCAATAAAAATAAGAAACAGTTATCTAAGGTTTTGAAGATAATTTACGACGATGAGTTTTTGAAAAAAAACATAATTGGAGTGCAAATTTTATCAAATGACGACTTAATAATGACGAATAGAAACTTCGATTATCAAATTGAATTTGGCAAAATGATGAATGATGAAAGAAAATTTAAAAATTACAAAGCATTTTTTCAAAAAGCAGTTTTAGATAGTACGCTTTACAAATACAAAAAAATAAATTTGAGATTCACACAACAAGTGGTTTGCTCAAAATAAGAATAAATTGGCAAATTATATTGACAATATGGAGAATAGAGAAAACATAGCAGTTGGTTTAGATATCGGAACTACGAAAATCGTAGCAATGATTGGTAAGAAAAATGAATATGGCAAACTTGAAATTTTAGGCTTAGGGAAAGCTAAAAGTTTAGGTGTAGCTAGAGGTGTTGTAAACAATATTACTCAAACTATCCAATCTATTCAACAAGCCGTTATGGAAGCTGAAGAAAATTCAGGTTACAAAATCAACGACGTAGTTGTTGGTATTGCTGGACAACATATTCGTAGTATTCAACATACCGATTACATCAGCAGAAATAATCCCGAAGAAGTAATTAGCGGAAAAGATATTCAGTTGCTAATTGACCAAGTGAATAAATTGGCTATGTTACCAGGTGAAGAAATTATTCACGTGTTGCCACAAGAATTTAAAATCGACGGACAATCAGAAATCAAAGAACCAATCGGGATGTATGGTGGACGTTTAGAAGCTAGTTTTCATGTTGTAGTTGGGCAAGCATCATCTATACGTAACGTAGGAAGATGTATACAAAGTTCAGGTATTGAATTATCAGGACTAACATTAGAGCCATTAGCTTCGGCAGATGCTGTTTTGAGTCAAGAAGAAAAAGAAGCAGGCGTAGCGTTAATTGACATAGGTGGCGGAACAACTGATTTAGCTATTTTCAAAGACGGAATTATTCGTCATACTGCTGTAGTGCCTTTTGGAGGAAATGTAATTACTGAAGATATTAAAGAGGGTTGTTCAATTATCGAAAAACAAGCAGAATTATTAAAAGTAAAATTTGGTTCCGCTTGGCCAGGTGAAAATAGAGATAATGAAATTGTTTCGATTCCGGGTTTAAGAGGAAGAGAACCAAAAGAAATATCATTGAAAAACTTGTCAAAAATCATTCACGCTCGTGTGGTTGAAATTGTTGAACAAGTTTTTGCAGAAATTAAAGCATACGGACATGAAGATCCAAGAAAAAAATTAATTGCAGGTATTGTATTAACAGGTGGTGGAGCGCAATTACAACACATCAAACAATTAGTAGAATACATCACTGGAATGGATACTAGAATTGGTTATCCAAA
>CANCFZ010000216.1 GCA_947377425.1 Flavobacteriaceae bacterium | reverse complement strand
TGTATTGTCCTGTCGAAATGTTTACCAAGATGTTTTTTGCTTCTTCTTTGGTTAGTATTTCGTGATTTATTAATCGATTTAGTGTTGTTTTCATTTTTTTAAGTCGCTAAGTTTTTTTGCCACTAAGACACTAGGTCGCAAAGTTTTTTTAGTTTTAATTTTATTATTGATATTGAAATTGATTTTTGAGATTGATTTTTGAAATTGTTATTGATTAACCCAATTTTCAAGAATCTTCTTTCCTTTTGGGGTTAAAATACTTTCTGGATGGTATTGAACGCCTTTTACATCATAGATTTTATGGCGAATGGACATGATTTCTCCGTTTTCATCTGTAGATGTGATTTCTAAATCGTCTGGGAAATTTTCTTTTGAAATTACCCACGAATGATAACGACCCACTTCGATTTCGTTTTCTAAATCATTAAAAAGTGGTTCATTTTTAACAATAATTTGAACTTTTGAAGCAACTCCGTGATATACTTTTTCAAGATTGATGAGGCTTCCGCCAAATACTTCACCAATCGCTTGTTGACCGAGGCAAATTCCTAAAATACTTTTTGATGGAGCATATTTTTGAATGACTTGTTTTAATAATCCAGCATCTGATGGTAATCCTGGTCCGGGAGATAATAGAATTTTACCAAATTTTTCTAGTTCTTCCAATTCAAATTCATCGTTTCGCATGACGGAAACTTTGCAATTTAAATCTTCTAAATAATGCACTAAATTATAAGTGAAGCTATCGTAATTGTCTATGACTACTATGTTTTTCATGTCGTTATTTTTAAGATGCAATTTGCCACTAAGGCACAAACTCGCTAAGTTTTTTATTTTATGTTCTAATTTTTATATATCGTATTTTGTATTTCGTAAATCGTACCTTTAAATGTTTTCTGCTATTTCTAAAGCTTTATCTAAAGCACCGAGTTTATTATATACTTCTTGTAATTCCTCATTTTCGGTAGAACTTTCTACAATTCCTGCGCCAGCTTGATAGTGCAACGTATGATTTTTACTTAAAAAGGTTCGAATCATTATGGCATGATTGAAGTTGCCTTTAAAATCCATAAAACCTATTGCTCCGCCATAAAAACTTCTATTTGTAGTTTCAATTTCGTTGATTAATTCCATTGCTTTGTGTTTGGGTGCGCCCGATAATGTTCCTGCTGGAAACGTATCGGCTACAACTTGCATGGAACTGGCTTTTGGAAACAAATGACTAGTTACTTTGGAAACCAAATGAATTACATGCGAAAAAAATTGTACTTCTCGATATTTTTCGACGGTTACTTGGTTTCCGTTGCGGCTTAAATCGTTTCGAGCCAAATCTACAAGCATAATGTGTTCGCTGTTTTCTTTGCTGTCTTCCGAAAGTTTTTTGGCTAAAATTGCATCTTGTTCGTCGTTTCCTGTGCGTTTGAAAGTGCCTGCAATGGGATGAATTTCGGCAATTCTATCTTTTATTATTAATTGTGCTTCGGGCGATGAACCAAATATTTTGAAATTTCCGTAATCAAAAAAGAATAAGTATGGCGATGGATTAATACTTCTTAAAGCGCGATAAACATTGAATTCATCTCCTTTGAATTTTTGAGAAAATCGTTTTGACAGCACCAATTGGAATACATTTCCGAGTTTGCAATGTTTTTTTGCTAACGTTACATTGGATTTAAAATCGGCATCGGAGATATTGGATGTTTTTTCTCCTTCTTTTTGGAAAGAATAGGACGCAAAGTTTTTAGTTTGTAATAGTTGAATGATTTCGTCAGTATTATCAGTATCTTCTAATGAATTACAAAATACGAAAGCTTCATTTTTAAAATGATTGATGGCAATAATATTTTGATATACGGCATAATAACTATCTGGAATTTGTATTGAATTTGGTTTTTTATCGATTGTGGTTTTCTCGAAATAACGTACAGCATCGTAGTTGATGTAACCAAATAATCCATTGGTTATGAACTTAAAATTATTGTCATTAGATTGAAATTGTGATGCAAATTGTTGAATCTCATTGGCAACATTTGTTTCTTTGGTAATTGCAATTTCTTGACTTGAATTGTCTGGAAATTGGGTTGAAATAATTTCGTTTTCTATTTTTAAGGATGCTATTGGATTGCAACAGATGTAGGAAAAACTATTGTCGTTGGCATGATAATCGGAACTTTCTAGCAGAATACTGTTTGGGAATTTATCGCGTATTTTTAGATAAACACTAACTGGAGTTATTGTATCTGCTAGGATTTGTTTGTAATTGGTGTTTAGAATATATGTTTTCATAGTATTGTTTTTGGTTGAGTTCCTTCGACTGCGCTCAGGATGACATAAAGGAATAAAAAAAAAGGCTTGTCGTGATTGACAAGCCTTTTTGAATATTTAGATTTAAAATATACTTATAGCAGTTCAGTTCACGAAGAATGACGTAAATTGTTCCACCACCAAGTATTGTTTAAAATGTTGTTCATTGTGATAATTTGAATTACAAATGTATAAATTGTTTTTTAGATTGCAAGTTAGTTTGTGATTTTTTTAGAAAAAATATTCTTGTTACCGATTTGCAAGAAGGATTGTAGTGAAAATCCTTTTGTTTTTTTCTTTAAAAAACAAAAGATTGCAACGGAAAGCCTGGTGCGTTTTTTCGCACTTGCCCAAAAGAAAAAAACCTTAAAGATTACTCTCTAAGGTTTTCGTTTTCATAGCAATTTTTCCCTTTTATTAGAACTGTAGAGAAACAGTTAATTCAAAATCATCGTTGATAGTTTTGTCTCCTAAATTGTCGAAGAAACTTCCAGAACCGTATTTGATTCCGTATTTAGTTCTGTCAATTTTGAAAGTTGTAGTTGCAGTAGTTCCTTTTACAGTGATGTCAAAAGTTACTGGCGCAGTTACATCTTTAATTGTTAGATCAGCAGTAACTGTGTAAACACCATTTGCTTTAGCAGCAATTTTTTTGAAAACTAATTTAGATGTTGTAAATTTTTCAGTACCAAAGAAATCTTCCGATTTTAAGTGACCGTTTAATTTTCCTAAGTATTCTCCAGTTAAATCAGTAGAAGTTAGTGTAGTCATATCAACCGTGAAGTTTCCACCGGTTAATTTTTTTCCTTTGAAGATTAAAGAACCTTCTTTTAAAGCTACAGTTCCGTTGTGTTGACCAGTTACTTTTTTACCAATCCAAGTGATGGTGCTTTTAGAAGCGTCTACTTTTTTAGTTTGTGCTGTAGCAATAGTTGAAACTGCTACGAATAATGCGATTGCGATTGTTTTTAAATTTTTCATTGTTGTTTATTAATTAAGATTATTGATTATAATGTAAGGAATAAATCCTCGTTTGATTTTCTAACTTTTGCATAATGTTGTGTATCGTCTTCTGCGTGACGGTAACCAACAGTAGCCACTAATGCAGCGTTTAGATTTAATTTATCTAAACCTAAAATTTCGTTGTATTGCGCTGGAACAAATCCTTCCATTGGAGTTACATCAATTTTAAGTTCGGCTGCAGCATTTAAAAGATTTCCTAATGCGATGTATGTTTGTTTAGCTGTCCAAGTTGGTTTTACTTCTTCTGGCATATTGGCTAAAGAACCTTTCATAAAATCTCCGTAACCAGTTAACGCTTCAATTGGTAAATTTCTTGTTGCAGCAACATTGTTTAAATAATTGTCAACATCGCCATTATCAACTGTTGTTTGATTTGCAAAAACTAGTAAATGTGAAGCATCAACAATTTGAGTTTGTCCCCAAGATGCTGTTTGTAATTTTGTTCTCAATTCTGGATTTTCAACAACAATTACTTTGTATAATTGTAATCCGAATGAAGAAGCCGAAAGTTGAATTGCTTCTTTAAGTGTTGCTAAATCTGTTTCAGATACTTT
>CANCFZ010000215.1 GCA_947377425.1 Flavobacteriaceae bacterium | reverse complement strand
ACAACATGGGTGCGGTTCAAAATTTATGTAACAAAACAATTTATCTAAGTAATGGGCAATTTGTTAAAATGGGTGGCACTAAAGAAATAGTTAGCGAATACTTATCTGATAGAAATAATCTTTCAAATTATAAAGAATACAGCAAGTTTCTAAAATATGTAAAAATTGATCAGATTGGAGATAAAATAATATTAATTGCCGAATATGATTTAGATTTTTCAATAGAAAAACCTTCATTAGGATTTGTTTTATACAACAATGAAGGAATACCAATATTTGCAACCAATCCAATACTAGAAAATATAGAATTCAATTCAAGAAATCATGTAAGCGGAAGAATTGAAGTTGAAGTTTCTGAACCCAAATTAATTGATGGTGATTACATAGTGTCCATCTGGTTCGGAGACGGAATAGAAGATTTTATTGAAGATTTAGAATGTTTGACTCTCGAAATTTCGGGAATGACCACAAATAAACAATACAATCAATCAATTATAGGAAATGTTGTGCCTAAAACTGTATGGAGATTTAGTTAGGATTAATTAATATATTATGAATTTAAATAAAAAGAATCAACGAGTTTTAGGCAGGTTTTATCAAAAAATCCGTATTAAGTTATATTCATACTTAAATACATTTAGCGGTAAAGTTACAGGGATACCTATATTAATGCAACCACTTCAATTATTAGGAAAAGGTGAAATTGAATTTGGAAGCAATGTTTTGTTTGGATATTTTCCAGCACCTCACTATTATGAGGGTCTTTCTTATTTGCAAGTTTTAAAACCAGAAGCAAAGATTAGTTTTGGAAATAATATAGGTATAAACAATAATTTAACTATTATTTGTACTTCTACATCGGTTACAATAGGGGATAATGTTTTTATTGGTCACGATGTAGAAATTTTAGATTCAGATATGCATGCAATTGATCCTGTTTTAAGAAAAGAAAATGCTCCCTATGCTTCATCACCAATCATAATTAGTGAAAATGTTTTTATAGGTAACTGTGTGAAAATTTTAAAAGGGGTTCAAATTGGAAAAAACACTATTATAGCTCATAGTTCGGTAGTTACCAAAAGCTTTCCTGAGAATGTAATTGTTGGCGGTAATCCTGCTAAAATAATTAAAAAACAACTTGTAGTAGAATAGGTTTATGGAAAAAAAGATAATTATTCATTCTTCAAAATAATTATTCCTTGTTATAATCAAGTTTATTTTTTCCTGAATGTATAAATTCTATATTTGAACAAAATTATCAAAATTTGGAAGTAATAATTGTTAATGATGGTTCTAAGGGTGACACTAGTCAAGTTACAAGTGAATTTACCGAAAAAGAAACAAGAATTTCATGGAGAATATAGTGTAGATTATTATTTAAGAGTAATAGAATTAATTGCTACTAAAATGGATAATTAAGAACTTGTTTTTTTTTTGATGATTCTGAATGGGTTAAAGAACAATTTAAAAGCGTACCTTTTCAAAGGTATTTATAGATGATAATAAAGATAAAGATAGTGGAAAGATATGTTCTTAATGTCAAATTGCAAACATAATATAATAACTAATAGTTCTTTAGTTGGTGGAGAGTTTTTTAAATACTAACCAATAAAAATATGTTATTGTTCTAGAAAAATGGGTTTTAAATGAAGAAATCAATGAACAAAAAAAGATTAAATACTAACTTCATGGATAAGAATGTAACCAAAAAGGATATAAATTAAACTTCATAACTCTATGCCTACAGAGAATTTAAGTGAAGAAAATTGGAATTATGGAGAAAACATCAAAAATATATATTGCAGGACATAACGGTATGGTGGGAAGCGCCATTTTACGGAACTTAGAATCTAAAGGTTTTACAAACTTCATTTTGAAATCTTCAAAAGAATTGGATTTAAGAAATTCTGATGATGTTCAAAAGTTTTTTGAAATTGAAAAACCAGATTTTGTTTTTCTTGCTGCAGCCAAAGTAGGAGGTATTGTTGCTAATAATACCTATAGAGCTGAATTTTTGTATGATAATTTAATGATACAAAATAATGTTATTCATAATTCTTTTTTAAGCGGAGTTAAGAAACTTCTTTTTTTAGGTTCAAGCTGTATTTACCCTAAGTTTGCTACTCAGCCACTTAAAGAAGATTATCTTTTAACAGGGTTGTTAGAAGAGACTAATGAGCCTTATGCTATTGCAAAAATTGCAGGAGTCAAAATGTGTGATGCGTATAGAAGTCAATATGGTTGTAATTTTATTTCAGTTATGCCTACTAATTTATATGGTACAAATGACAATTATGATTTAGAGAATTCACATGTACTTCCAGCTATGCTTCGCAAATTTCATGAAGCAAAAATAAAAAGGGACTCTACAGTTACTTTATGGGGTTCAGGTTCACCAATGCGAGAATTTTTAAATGCAGATGATATGGCAGATGCATGTGTATTTTTAATGCAAAATTATAATGAATCAGGTATAATTAATATTGGCACAGGTAAAGATATATCTATAAAAGAATTAGCTGAAATAATTAAAGCAATAACAGGTTTTGAGGGTACTATTGTTTGGGATTCAAATCGACCAGATGGAACACCAAGAAAATTATTAGATGTGTCTAAATTATCAAAAATAAATTGGACTTATTCTATAGATTTAGAAAAGGGAATAGAACAAGTTTATAAGGAAAAATTTTTAAAATGAAAAAAAGAGCTTTAATAACTGGGATTACTGGGCAAGATGGTTCATATTTAGCAGAATTACTTTTAGAAAAGGGATATGAAGTTCATGGCGTTAAGCGTAGAGCATCCTCCTTTAATACTCAACGAATTGATCATTTATATGTTGATTTACATGAAAAAAATGTAAAATTTAAGTTGCATTATGGTGATTTAACTGATTCTACTAATATCATTAGAATTATTCAAGAAATACAGCCTGATGAGATTTATAATTTAGGAGCTATGTCACATGTGAAAGTGAGTTTCGATTCACCAGAATATGTTGCTAATGTAGATGGTATAGGGGCATTACGAATACTAGAAGCAGTTCGTATTTTGGGATTAATAAATAAAACAAGAATATATCAGGCTTCTACTTCAGAGTTGTATGGTTTGGTTCAAGAAGTACCTCAGTCAGAGACAACTCCTTTTTACCCGCGTTCGCCTTATGGAGTAGCAAAAATTTATGGTTTTTGGATTACTAAAAATTATAGAGAGGCTTATGGAATGTATGCTTGTAATGGGATATTATTTAATCATGAATCTCCTAGAAGAGGTGAAACTTTTGTAACTAGAAAAATAACAATGGCAGTATCCAATATTGCCATAGGGAAACAAAATTGTTTGTATTTAGGAAATCTGAATGCACAACGAGATTGGGGACATGCTAAAGATTATGTAGAAGCTATGTGGGCTATGTTGCAACAAGATGAACCAGAGGATTTCGTTATTGCAACAGGAATAACAACTTATGTTCGAGATTTTGTTAGAATGGCATTTTTAGAATGTGGAATTGAGTTGGAATTTATTGGAAATAATGAGGAAGAAATAGGGATAGTTAAAACTTGTATAAATCTCGAATATCAAATTCCTATTGGACAAATAGTAGTAAAAGTTGATTCACAATATTATAGACCAACAGAAGTAGAATTACTTATAGGAAACCCTAAAAAAGCTAACACTAAGTTGAATTGGATACCAAAGTATAATTTAAAAATGTTAGTTAAAGAAATGATGGAGAATGACTTAAAAAAGGCAAAAGATATTTAAATTGTAATAATAATATTTTTTTAACATGTTAAGATAATTTCTTTATTATGAGTTTCAAAAAAAAGAATCAAAAAGTTTTTGGTAAAATTTATCAAAAAGTCAGAATCAAATTACACAAACTATTAAGTACGTTTAATGGAGCTATATCTGGAACTCCTATTTTAATGCAACCATTACAATTAGTAGG
>CANCFZ010000214.1 GCA_947377425.1 Flavobacteriaceae bacterium | reverse complement strand
CAAACAACAATAATCCAACACAATTAGGTACAGATACTTACATTAGTATGGATTGTGGCACTTGGCACATGCTGGCTGTAAAATCTGATGGTACATTATGGGCTTGGGGAGATAATGTTTATGGAAATTTAGGAAATGGAACAAGTACTAACTCACTTGTTCCAATTCAAATTGGTACAGATACCGACTGGGTAAGAGTGTCAGCAGGCAATGCGATTAGCTTGGCACAAAAAACCAATGGAACGCTATGGGCATGGGGCAGAAACGATTACGGACAAGCAGCTACTGGAAATTTTGCTGCAGCAAAAACCCCAATGCAAATAGGAACCTTAACTAATTGGGTGAAATTTGAAGCAGGAGGTTTTCATTGTATTGCAACACAATCCGATGGATCGGTATGGTCATGGGGTTGGAATGCGTTTAATGAAATTGGCGATATGACTGCAACCAATAGAAATGTGCCTACTCGAACAGGTGGTGCCACATTTTTTGCAAACGAAGTAGCAGCAGGTGGCGATCATTCAATTGCAATAAAATCTGATGGTTCACTTTGGGGTTGGGGTTGGAATAATAGTGGTCAAGTGGGTGATAATTCAACCTCACAGCGCAGTTCTCCAGTAGCAATAAGTTGCCCGACAAGTGTTTTGGCAATTAATGGCTTTGAAATTGTAGATAATTTAAAACTTTTTCCAAACCCAATAAAAGACATTTTAAACCTTTCATTTGATAAAGAAATAACCTCGGTTTCTATTTATAACTTATTAGGTCAAGAAATAGTTTCTAAAGTTATCAATGCGAATGAAGGTTCAATAGACACTTCTAATTTAGCGTCGGGAACTTATATTATTAAAGTTGCTTCACATAATGAAGTAAAAACTTTGAAAGTTATTAAAGAGTAATATTTTTTACAGTTTGCAAAAATCTCAAATTTCATATAGAATTTGGGATTTTTTTGTTTATTTGCGTGACTAACCAAAACTTCTTATGGCATCAAATAAAAAATCGGCAGCAATGGGTTTTATTTTTATCACGATGTTGATAGATATTACTGGTTGGGGAATCATCATTCCAGTTATTCCAAAGTTAATTAAAGAATTAATTCATGGCGATATTAGCGAAGCAGCTAAATATGGTGGTTGGTTGACTTTTGCGTATGCTATAACTCAATTTATGTTTGCTCCACTAATTGGAAATTTAAGCGATAAATTTGGACGACGTCCTATTATCTTGATCTCGCTTTTTGCATTTTCAATGGATTATTTGTTGCTAGCATTTGCACCTACAATCACATGGCTTTTTATCGGAAGAATCATTGCTGGCTTAACAGGAGCGAGTATTACCACGGCATCGGCTTATATTGCTGATGTAAGTACACCCGAAAATAGAGCGAAGAATTTTGGAATGATTGGTGCTGCTTTCGGACTCGGATTTATTATCGGACCTGTCATTGGAGGATTGTTAGGACAATATGGTTCTAGGGTTCCGTTTTATGCTGCTGCGGTTTTGTGTTTGCTTAACTTCTTATATGGTTATTTTATCTTGCCTGAATCTTTGTCGGTTGACAATAGACGGAATTTTAATTTGAAAAGAGCGAATCCTATTGGGGCTTTTATGAATATTAGAAAGCGACCATCACTTTATGGGTTGTTATTTTCTCTTTTCTTGGTTTATATTGCTTCTCATGCCATTCAGGGAAATTGGAGTTATTTTACGATGTATAAATTCCATTGGGATGAGAAAATGGTAGGGATTTCTCTTGGCGTCATCGGACTTTTAGTAGGATTGGTTCAAGGGGTTTTGATACGATGGATTAACCCGATATTGGGAAATGAAAAAAGTATTTATGTTGGCTTGTCTTTATATACTTTAGGTCTTTCATTATTTGCTATGGCTACTGAAAGTTGGATGGTGTTTCTGTTTTTAGTTCCGTATTGTCTTGGTGGAATTGCGGGTCCTGCTATGCAGGCGGTTATTTCTAGTAAGGTGGATGCTTCTGAACAAGGAGAGATTCAAGGAACATTGTCGAGCTTGATGAGTGCTTCTACGATTATTGGTCCGCCTTTAATGTCTAGTGTTTTTTATTACTTTACTCATAATGATGCTCCGTTTAAGTTTGCTGGAGCACCTTTTGTACTTGGAGCTTCTTTAATGCTTATTAGTACTATCATTGCTTTCTTTTCTTTTAGAAAAAATAGATAAAGTGTTTACTTCAAATAGAAACAATGATTGTAATAATCTATAATTGCTTTTCCTTGTAATAAAACATCGGCGCCGATGATTCCTTGAACTGGTTTGGCTTTGTGCTGGATTAGCGCTTCGTTTACGTGTGATAAATCGAAGATTACTAGGTTGAATTGTGTGTTTTTCCATCTTCCGATTTGTAAAATGTTATTTTTGGCTATTTGGGTGAGCATTCCTGTGGCACCTGCTCCTGCAGCTTTGGTTGCTGAGTTTCCTGCTGTTAGATGGAATAATTCTATACCTTCAAATCCTAGACAGGTGTTGCTTGCGCCTGTGTCTAGGATGAAGTTTCCTTTTGTGCCGTTGATGGTGGCTTTTATTAATAGGTGTTGTGTTTTGGATACTTTGATGTTTATTTTTTTGTATCCTTCTTTTTTGAGGATTTCTTGTAGTTTTTTCATGGATTCAGAATAATTACAAATGTAAATGAAAAAAGAATAGGGTGGTTTTTACGTTTACACAATCTAACGACTACTCCCTAATGATTTTGACACATTTATGCCAATAGAAATATCAAAAAAGTAAATTAAAATAGCAGTAATGTAATTTAATATCACAAAATTGAAAAATAGATATACATTTTTGCATATAAAATGACTAAAAATCATTGCAACGCATTTCTAAATATTTTTTACCAAATAGACTCATAGATTTTCTTTGTGTATAGAAGGCGCTTCGCTTTGGATAAGGGAACATATGTTTTTAAAATTTTGATTTTACTGGTTAGCGATTGAATTGGCAAACTTTTAGGGTTTGCCTTTTCTTTTGGAGGTTTTGTGTATATTTGGGATATGAAGTTTGATGATTGTCAGGCTTGTGTATAATTGAAGTAATAGTGAAAATATATTTTGTTTGAAAATGAAGAAATTATTATTCTTAATGCTAATATTGATTTTTGGTTGTAATCATTCAACAAAAGAAATTAAAATAAATCCAGAACTCAAATACGCAGATAACTTGAAAAAGAAGTGTATCTATGAAGGTAATAAAACTGCTTATGGTGAATTAATAGATTATTATGGTAATTATCCATCTGAATATTATGAATTACTTCCAATTTCTATTATTATGGCTGATAAATATAATAATGACCAAGCTCGTGTTGCAATCTACTTTGAGTTTATAGAAATGGAAAATAATGGAAGTAGAGATGAAAAATTGTTTTTTAAATTAGAACAATCCAAAAAAAATCTTATTATAAAATACTTAATGGATGGAGCAAAAAATAATAGCCCTGGTTGTAAAGAAATTTTAAAAAGGATACAAAAAGGTGGAGTTAAAATAGAAAATCACTCGAACTGACGGTGAGGTTGGAGTGGGTTTTATGTAATCTTTTTAAAGGTTTTGTAAGCTAGAATGACTGTGGCTAATCCCGCGATGATTATCATGCATATTAAAAATAGTGGTACTGATTTGTTTTCTAAGGTTCCATAATACACAAAAGCACTCCAATAATAAGGTGATTTTTTGGTGTTTGGAATGGCGTCGTCTTTAAGGAAATCGAGTTTGGCTTGGTGGTTGGCGTCGAAATAGGATTTTCTTGATTTTATGTTTTTATAGAATTTATCCATCAGAACTGAGGTGGTGAAGTCGTTTACTTTCCATAGGGAAAAGAGTAGGTTTTGTGCTCCAGCAAATTGAAATCCTCGTGCGATACTCATGGCTCCTTCGGCTTTGTAAAGTTTTCCTAGACCTGTTTCACAGGCGCTTAATACTA
>CANCFZ010000213.1 GCA_947377425.1 Flavobacteriaceae bacterium | reverse complement strand
GATGAAGGAAAATTATTGGCGCATAAAGCTTTTTGGAATGTAAAAGATGTGAACAATTTGAATGAAGACGCCCGATTAAATTGTACCATAACCGAAATGATTTTTGTAGAAAATGAAATTCTCGACGGAAGTTATATTCTAAATCTACAGATTGCGTCGTTTGAAAATGATGCTTCGCCAAGTAAACCTATTTTATATAAAATATGATTTCAGTTTCAACAGATAAAACCAAACTTAATGTTCCGTTTATTCAGAACTTTTTAAAAGATGTTTATTGGGCAGCTGGCAGAACTTTAGAAGAAGTGCAAACAACAATTGACAGTTCTTTTTGTTTTGGCATTTTTTTAAATGAAATGCAAATTGGATTTTGTAGAGTAATTACCGATTATGTAGTTTTTGCTTATGTTATGGATGTTTTTATTGATGAAAGCCATCGTGGAAAAGGATATTCATCTGTATTAATTAATGCTATGATTAACGAACCTAAATTAAAACAAGTCAAAATATGGCGATTAGCTACATCAGATGCACACTTTTTATATGAAAAATTTGGTTTTAATAGTTTGGCGCATCCTGAAAAAATGATGGAGAAAATTATTAGTGGTCAGTAATTAGTTTACAGTAATCAGATGCAATACTGTTAAAAAAAGTTTTTGTAAAATTATAAATTCTTGTTTAATTTTGAACACTGAATACTAAAAAATATGAACATTCAACAACTATACGAATTCTGCTTATCCAAAAAAGGTGTAACCGAACATTTTCCGTTTGATGAAGATACATTAGTTTTTAAAGTTGGCGGAAAGATGTTTTGCTTAACGTCACTTAAAGAATGGGAAAAAAGAACGCCTTCTTTGAATTTAAAATGTAATCCTGAAAAAGCTTTAGAACTTCGTGCCGAATATGAGTCAATAAATCCAGGTTATCACATGAGTAAAGTCCATTGGAATACAGTCGATTTTAATAGCGATGTTTCCAATAAAATGATGTGTGAATTAATCAATCATTCTTATGAATTGGTTTTTAAAAGTTTAACAAAGAAACTACAAGCTGAATTGCTTCAAGAATAATTTATTGTTGTTCTAATTTCTTTATTGTATCACGCCACTCATGTAAACTGCTTATCATTAAAAGTAGTTTTACGATTCCCCAAAAAAGTATCATAATAGCAACAATAATAATGGTTGTGGAGAAGAAAGAAATCAATCCAAATCCAACAAAAAACAATATCATACAGAACAAAACTACAAAAATTGAAATCTTTTTGTGTGTTAATCCAGCGGTTAAAAGTAAGTGATGTAAATGTGACTTGTCAGCTTTGAAAGGTGAATTTCCTTGTTTTATTCTGCCAATATAAACTCGCAACGAATCTAAAACTGGAATTGAAAAAAAGGCTACAAGAATTAAAAATCCATAAGCATATCCATAATCTTGATTCACTTGTTGTTTTTCCATAAATTGAATTCCCAAAGTAACTAAAATAAATCCCAAGAAAAGCGAACCTGCATCGCCCATAAAAATCTTTTTCTTGGACAAATTGAATTTCAAAAAACCTATAATTGCTCCGATGAAAATTACACTTATTTTTCCTAAAAAATAATTATTATAAAAAATAGAAGCTATAAAAAACATGGTAAAACCTAAAAGCGATAAGCCGCCAACTAAACCGTCAACCCCATCCATTAAATTAAAGGCATTCACAACTCCTGTAATTACTAAAATTGTTAGTGCATATTGTATCCAAGTTGTAATTTCATAAATGCCAAGTAATCCATAAAGTGAAGTAATTCTTGTGCCTGAAAATGCAATAATAAATGATAAAAGTAATTGAATAATTAACTTATATTTAGCACTTATATCTGTTTTGTCATCAATAACACCAACGATAAGAAGTGTTACACCAGAAGTTAAAATCGGCAAATATTCTTTTATAATTGCTAACTTATTTCCAGAAACAATCAAAACAATTAGTATGGTTATAGCTATTGAAATTCCGCCAACTAATGGAACTGGAGTTGCATGAATTTTTCTGTAATTTGGTTTGTCAACCAAATTAATTGCTACGGCTATTTTTTTAATAATTGGAATAAAAATAAGTGCCAAAACAAGTGATAATGTTCCAATTAATATGAATTCTATAGTGTTTTTCATGATAATTATCTTTTGTTGTAAAACAATTCAGTGTTTTTTAAATGTGCTAATTGATATTTTTCTAAAATGTCGTTATCCAGTTTTTGGATTTCGCTATAAACGCTATTTTTTTTATCTGTTTGTAATACTTCTTTTATCAATAAAGCATATTGATTTGAAATTACATCCCAAGTATATCTTCTTAATGCAATGGATTTCATTTCGTTTCGCAAAGCATGTAATTCAGTTTCGGATGTGATTTTTAATTGTTTAATTAATTCTTCAGCTGTTGAAAAATAAATGGCTTTGTTTTCAGTAGTTGTTTTGTTATAAGAAACATTAAATGAGATGATTGGAAGTCCAAGATACATAGCTTCAACCAAGGAAGGATTGGTTCCTCCAGCCGAATGGCCATGTATATATAAAGCAGCATTTCCTCTAATTAAATCAATTTCTCGTTGGTTGTAAATTGGGTCATAAAGATGAATGTTAGAAATGTTACTGAATCTTTCTTTTAATTCAATTCCGTACTCACTATTTTTCCAGTTTCCTACTAAAACTAAAGGTTTGTGAGGTATTTCTTTGAATGCTTCTAGCACAAGATGAACATTGTTTTCAGGTTCAATTCTGCATACTTTTACAGCATATTGCTGGGATAAAAAAGGATATTTTATAAAATCTTCGTTGGTAGGTTTAACTTCTAAAGTGTGGTCGGCACCATATTCAATTACGCGACTTAAAGTTTGGTATCTTAAAGCGGTGTAATCTTGGATGCTTTCGTTGTCAGAAATGTCAATATGAGAATAGCGAACCGCAATTTTTTCGGCCCACCACAAATATAATTTAGCAAACAAAGACCACTTGTCTCTTTTCCATTCAATACCATCAATCGAAATGATAATTTTTTTATTGGTAAAAAGACGAACCAATGGTAAAATCCAAGCGCCTGCAACACCAAGAATTAAAAGAACATCATTTTTTCTCAATGCTTTTATGATAGAAATGGTATCATAAGGAATGCTTTGAACACCGTTAGCATCAAGGTTGATATATTCTAATTTAGCACCTTTATAGCTTTCTATTTGTTCTTCTTTAGTATATTTTTTCTTTGAACAATAAACAGTAAAATCATATTTGTCGGACAAATGAGTTACCAAATGTTCTGCAAGTGTTTCAAATCCACCGTATTTAGCTGGTAAACCAACGGTTCCAATTATGGCTACTTTATTTTTTTTCATTGCTTTAAGATATTTGATAAGTATATGCCAAAAATTATGCAAATATTGTAAATCACTGAAAAACAAGCATGTAAAATGATTTTTACAATGTTATATTTCCAATATTTGGAAAATTTTTATTATTTGGAAATAATTCTTGTGGATTCATTTTCAAAATAGTCTTCCCCAAAAAACTTACTTTTTTCGAGTGCATCTTTGCTCATTTTGTTGTATAATGCTGCATTTGAAAGCAACTCATTAATTTTTTCAGATATTAAATTAATGTTTTTACTATCAATTAAAAAGCCGTTTTTACCTTCTTCAATTAGTTCGACTACTCCACCAACTGGTGGAACAATTGCAGGTAAACCATAAGCCATTCCTTCTAAAATGGTTAATCCAAAGGTTTCAACCCAAAGATTTACATCCGAAAGATTGAGTAAAATACTAGCTTCTTTATAAAATTGATGGGTATCTTTTTGTGTTGGATAAATAGTTAAATTTGGTGGAAGAAGGTCATTCTTAAAATACTCACCAATCTCATTTTGGTTTGCATTTACAACTAATTGGAATGTAAATTGTGGATTAATTTGAGCTAATTTCAAAAATTCATTCACGCCTTTATA
>CANCFZ010000212.1 GCA_947377425.1 Flavobacteriaceae bacterium | reverse complement strand
TCTGGTTATGAATTACATAGTATTGAACAGCCTATTGCTAAAAATCATACTGACAGTATGGCAGAGCTATGTAAAACCACTCCAATTCCAATTGCCTTAGATGAAGAGCTAATTGGTGTGTTTTCGCATGAAGAAAAAGAGCAACTTTTACAAAAAATAAAGCCACAATACATCATTTTGAAACCTAGTTTTGTTGGTGGATTTCGTGGCACAAAAGAATGGATTGACCTCGCAGAAAAGCATCAAATTGGATGGTGGATTACTTCTGCTTTAGAAAGTAATATTGGATTAAATGCGATTGCGCAATGGACTTTTTTACAACAAAATTCAATGCCGCAAGGACTCGGAACAGGCAGTTTATATACCAACAATTTTGATTGTCCGTTAGAAGTTAAAGAAGGACAATTAGTGTATAATCCAACGATTAATTGGGACGTTAAAATTTATTAAAATAAGACTCTCATTTCATTTCTATTTTCGTAAATTTGAGTAAGAATTATAATACACTACTCAATGCGCTATTCTTACTTCGTTTCAAGTATCTTACTTTGTACTTTACTAACTTCTTGTTCTAAAAAACAATCGGATGAAATCCAACCAACCAAAGGAACCATTACCGAAAGCGTTTATGCGTCGGGTGTAATTAAAGCCGAAAATCAATACACGGTGTATTCAACCGTTAGCGGCGTGTTGCAAAAAAGTCTGGTTGTTGTTGGGCAACCTATCACGCAAGGAGAGCAATTGTTTCAGATTGATAGCGACAAAGCAGCTTTAAATACGGAGAATGCACGTTTGGCTTATCAACTAAGTCAAGAAGACAACCGCTACATTCAAGATAAAATTGCCGATATGGAAACGAAAGTGCAAGTAGCAAAAGACAAATTAGCATTAGATCAATCGGTTTATAATCGCAATAAAAACATCAAACAATACAATGTGATTTCAGAAGTTGATTATGAGAAAGTGGAGTTGTCTTATAAAAACTCCAAATCCAACTACGAATCAGCTTTGAAACAATTGTCGCAATTGAAAGCGCAATTGAAAAACGATCAAAACCGTAACAACATCAATCTTAAAATTAATGAGAAATCACAAAGTGATTTTACTATAAAAAGCGCTTTTTCAGGGGAATTGTTTGATATTCTAGTAAAAGACGGAACGGTAATTACACCACAAACTCCTATAGCCATTATCGGGAAAAAGAATGCTTATTTGCTTGAATTGGATGTAGATGAAAACGATATGGTTCGTGTTGCACTTGGTCAAAAAGTAGTGGTGACATTGGATAGTTATAAAGGAAAGGTGTTTGACGCTACTGTAGACAAGATTTATCCTATTATGGACGAACGCTCACGAACATTCAAAATCGAAGCGCATTTCGTAAATACACCACCAAAATTGTATCCTAACCTTACCGCTGAAGCGAATATTGTAATCAGTACTAAAAAAGAGGTGTTGACGATTCCTAAAAGTTATTTGATAGACAACCAATACGTGTTGGTTAACAATGACGAAAAACGAAAAGTAACCATTGGTTTAAGTGATTATCAAAATGCTGAAATTCTTAGTGGATTACAAGTTGGAGAAACCATTTACAAACCGAAATAATGAACTTCAAACTCATTTTAAATATTGCAGTGCATTTGCTTCGAGCACGACTTAAACAAAGTATTGTGGCGGCTGTTGGGGTAACTTTTGGTATTGCCATGTTCATCACTTTGGTGAGTTTTATGCATGGATTGAATAATATGCTTGACGAATTAATGTTAAATCGTACGCCACACGTACGTTTATATAACGAGATTAAACCATCTCAAAATCAACCTATTTCATTATCTAAAGAATATAAAAAAGACATCAACTTTGTCAATTCGGTTAAACCAAAAGATAGAGGTAAAGCCATATACAACAGCAAGGCAATAATTCATTATTTAAAACAAGACGAACGTATTGTTGATGTAGCTCCAAAAATAACCACGCCAGTATTTTTTAATTCGGGAACAATAGAAATATCAGGTGTTGTTTATGGTATTGATGTGGCCGCCGAAGAAAAACTTTTCAAATTGAGTGATTATGTAATTGAAGGAAAAGTATCCGATTTGACTCAAAATAATAGTATCATTATCGGAAAAGGTTTAGCAGATAAAATGCTACTTAAAAAAGGTGATGTTATCAAAATCACCACTGCTAAAGGAAATTTAGCTTCTATGAAAGTGGTGGGAATTACACAAATCGGAATTGCCGATTTAGACAATACCATGAGTTATACTTCGTTGGACACCGCTCAAAAACTATTGGGAGAACCCACCAATTACATTACTGATATTCAAGTAAAACTGCATGATATTACTACGGCACCAGCATTGGCAGCCGAATTTCGTGCTAAATTTGATGTGGATGCGATTGATTATCAAACTTCCAATTCACAATTCGAGACTGGTAGCACAGTTAGAAGTATCATCTCTTATGCAGTTGGAATTGTGTTATTAATCGTTGCTGGTTTCGGAATCTACAACATTCTGAACATGATGATATTTGAAAAAATGGACAGTATTGCCATTTTAAAAGCTACTGGATTTTCAGGTAATGATGTGAAGTGGATTTTCATTCTACTTTCAATGGTAATTGGAATTACAGGAGGATTATTCGGGTTACTGTTCGGGTTTATTTTTACCTCAATTATTGATGTCATTCCGTTCAGTACAGCCGCATTGCCAACCATAAAGACCTATCCGATAGATTATAATATTGTATATTATTTTGTCGGAATCACCTTTGCACTTTGTACTACTTTAATTGCAGGATTGTTTCCAGCATTAAAAGCCAGTAAAGTCGATCCAGTAGAAATTATTAGAGGAAAATAAGTAGAGTCACGAATGCACCAATAGTTATGAGCAACAAAGTATTAGAAACTAAAAACCTGTCCAAATACTTCTACGACCCAGTCAAATTTCAAGTATTGAAAGAAATCAATATGAGTATTGATCATGGCGAATTTGTTTCGATTGTAGGAAAATCAGGTTGCGGAAAATCTACGTTATTGTATTTGCTTTCTACAATGGATACGGATTATGAAGGGCAATTGTTCATCAAAGACGAACTCATTACTGGAAAAACAGACAAAGAATTTGCTAAAATCAGAAACGAGAACATCGGCTTTGTGTTTCAGTTCCACTACTTGCTTTCAGAATACAATGTGTTGAAAAACGTAATGTTGCCAGGAATGAAACTGGGCAAACTATCGGATAAAGAAATTGAGCATAATGCCATGGAGCATTTGCGTACTTTAGACATGCACGAACAAGCCTTAAAAATGCCCAATCAATTGAGTGGCGGACAAAAACAACGTGTCGCTATTGCTAGAGCGTTAATTAATAATCCGTTGATTATAATGGGTGATGAGCCTACAGGAAATTTAGATAAAAAAAACAGCGATTTGGTGTTTGATATCTTCCAAAAACTCACAGTAGAACAAAAACAAACCCTATTGATTGTAACCCACGACAACGACTTTGCCGCAAGAACCCACAGAACCATCACTATGGAAGATGGAAGGATAGTTTAAAATCTCAAACTTTGTACTTCTAACCTCATACCTCATACCTCATACCTCGTACCTCGTACCTCATACCTCGTACCTCATACCTCATACCTCGTACTTCTAACCTCGTATCTCGTACTTCTAACCTCGTACCTCGTACTTCCAACCTCGTACTTCTAACTTCGTACTTCTAACCTCGTACTTCTAACCTCGTACTTCTAACCTCGTACTTCCAACCTCGTACTTCTAACCTCGTACCTTTACTTCACTACAATATCATACTTTTCCAACAACCCTTTCAAACCATCAACAGAGAAAATAGCTTTCTTAAGTTTGTTTTTTTCAGGGTCGATGCTGTAGTCATAACTGGTGTAAAAATCAGCTTTATTGGCAATAGTATCAATAAAAACCGCCTTTCTCAAATTGCAATTGTCAAA
>CANCFZ010000211.1 GCA_947377425.1 Flavobacteriaceae bacterium | reverse complement strand
ACATTTTTGACAGTCAAAATTATATTGGAAAACAACCACTTATAATTTATTTTTATCCTAAAGATGAAACTAGAGTTTGCACTGAACAAGCGTGCAGTTTTAGAGATAATTATCAGGAATTTAAAGATTTGGGTGCCGAAGTTATTGGTGTCAGTGCCGATTCTGTTCAGTCGCATTTAAAGTTCAAAAGTAAATTCAACTTGCCTTTTATTTTACTTTCTGATAATGATAAAAAACTCCGTAAACTTTTTCGAGTAGAAAATGATTTCTTGATTATTCCTGGTCGTCAAACTTTTGTTGCCGATGAAAATGGCATTATAGTTTTGGTTTTCAATAGCATGCAAGGAAAAATACACATTAATAAAGCATTGAAAATTTTGAAGGAATTGACAAAATAGTATTTTTAAAATTTCGCATCTTTGTACTTTAATAAAATCTAATGAAAATCTATCCATTGCAATTCCAACCCATTCTGAAAGATAGAATTTGGGGCGGAACAAAGTTAAAAACCTATCTAAACAAACCAATTACAACTGAAATTACTGGCGAAAGCTGGGAAATCTCTACCGTTGAAAATGATGTTAGTATAATTGCAAACGGATTTTTTAAAGGAAAATCGTTAAACGAATTAATAAATGAGTTTCCAGAAGCCGTTTTAGGAACAAAAGTATGCAAGCAATTTGGCAAACAATTCCCACTGCTTTTTAAATACCTTGATGCTCGCGAAGATTTGTCTATTCAAGTGCATCCAAATGATGAATTGGCAAAAAAGCGTCATAATTCTTTCGGGAAAACCGAAATGTGGTATGTAATGCAAGCCGATGTTGATGCAAAATTAATAGTTGGGTTCAAAGAAAAATCATCTCCAAAGGAATATTTGAAATCTCTTGAAAACAAAACTATTATTGATATTCTGGATACTAAAAAAGTTAAAAAAGGAGATGTTTTCTTTTTATCAACAGGAACTGTTCACGCCATTGGATCAGGAACTGTAATTGCCGAAATCCAGCAAACATCTGATATTACGTATAGAATTTACGATTTTAATAGAGTAGATGCCAACGGAAATGCTCGTGAACTTCATGTCGATTTAGCTTTGGATGCTATCAATTATAATGTAGTTGATGCTCAAAAAAACTATTCAAAAGTTGAAAATGAAGCTAATGTAATGGTTGATTGTCCTTATTTTACTACGAATTTTATTCCGCTTGACGGCGGAATGAAATTTGATAAAAATAAAGAATCATTTTCGGTATACATGTGTGTTGAAGGAAGTTTTGAGTTGCTTTATAAAGAAGAAAAATACGATTATAAAACAGGTGATTCACTTTTAATTCCTGCAAAAATGACTGGATTTGAAATAAAAGGAAAAGCATCCGTGTTAGAAATATACATTTCTTAACTTATATTAAAAAGATTATGTGTAATTTTGCACCTGAATTTAAAAAATAAAGAAAATGCCAAGCGTTAAAAATTTAAAAAAAGACATCAACTTCGTTTTAGGAGATATTATTGAAGCGGTTTATATTCACGAGATGACTAGCGAAGGAAAGCCAACAGAAGCTACTAATGCAGTTATAGATGAAGCAATTACATCTTTTGATGCTTTAATCGTTAAGGTTAATGCTAAAAAAGTAGAAAATAAAAAAGCGCATTTCAAACAAATCAATGCTGAATTAGAACAAACTGCTAATCAATTGATTGAAAAAATCAACGCACTTTAATTAAAAAAATCATTAAAAAAGTGTAAAAAAGTTTTGGAGATTTAAAAATCACTATTATATTTGCACCAGAAATGAGACCGGCCAGCGTAGCTCAGTTGGCTAGAGCAGCTGATTTGTAATCAGCAGGTCGTGGGTTCGAGTCCCTCCGCCGGCTCTTCGTAAAACCATCACTGAAAAGTGGTGGTTTTTTTTATACATAGAACCTAAAGAAGTAGAGCGATAATTATCTGTAGGGTTGTTAAATATTGGTTTCTAAATCTTTAATATAGTCTTCATATTCGTAAAAGAACAGCTCGAATTTAGACATGGTTTCATTAAAAAAGGAAAATATATCTTTCCAATAGGCTTTGTTGTTTAAACTTACATTTAGTTTTTCTATCCAAATTCTACTTATTACTTTTCCACTTTCTAAGTAGTGATTTCTTTCTAAAATGGCTTCTGGTAGGTATTCTTCGATTAAAATATTTTTTAAAGATTCTATTTTTTCAAAGTAAATTTTTCGTTTTTCTTCTTCTTTAGGTTCAATATCGAATAATACTTGGGCTTTTTTATTGTCTACATAAAATTTAAAAGTAACATCTTTAATTTTAGTATCATACAATATCCATTTTCTAGGATATTCTGCTGCAAACTGTACCCAAAATTCTTTTTTTATTTTTAAACTTTCTTCTTTGCTGTACATCGAATTCTTTTTTTTGGGTTTGTTATATTTTTTTGGTAAATTTATAACTAATTAGAACTATTAACTATGAATTTTGACGACTTTTTTAATGCAATTCAAGATATTGTTAATGTGGATTTACCTTCTACATCGGCACATATTAAAATGGCTCCATTAGAAAGAGTAAAATTGATAAAAGAAGGTTTTGATAATCTTGATAATACTAGGAAAGCAGCTGTAATGATGCTTTTTTACCCTAAAAATGAGATAACACATTTAGTGTTGATAGTTCGAAATTCTTATCCAGGAGTTCACTCTTCTCAAATTGCTTTTCCGGGTGGAAAGGCTGAAGAATTTGATTTGGATTTTAAAGCAACTGCTCTGCGTGAAACACACGAAGAAATTGGCATTCATCCAGATAAGATTACCGTTATTAGGGATTTTACATCTGTTTATATTCCGCCAAGTAATTTTTTAGTATATCCATTTCTTGGTATTTCTTCAACCGAATTAGAATTCACTCTTCAAGAGGAAGAAGTTGCAGGAATTGTTGAAATACCCTTGTCATTATTATTAGAAGATTCTATAATTACAATGAAAACATTAGAAACTTCGTATGCCAAATCTATAGAAGTTCCTTGTTTTCAAATTGAAGAACATTTGGTTTGGGGTGCAACAGCAATGATGCTTAGTGAGTTAAAAGATACTCTAAAGTTGATTCTGTAAAGAAGAAATTTTGTATGTTTGCTTTTCAATTTTCTACAGAATATTATGGGATTATTTAAGCGAAATCCTTTTGGACACATACTTTTTATTAAAAAATGGCTCATCCGAATTTTCGGCGGAATCACTCATAAACGATATAGAGGTTTTAATGATTTGCAAATTGAAGGTTCTGAAATAATTAGAAATCTTCCTGATAAAAATGTGTTATTTATATCCAATCATCAAACTTATTTTGCCGACGTTGTGGCTATGTTTCATGTTTTCAATGCAAGCCTTTCAGGAAGGGAAAATAATATTAAAAATGTATGTTATTTGTGGCAACCAAAGATGAATATTTACTATGTTGCCGCAAGCGAAACTATGAAAGCAGGATTGCTGCCAAGAATTCTTGCATACGTTGGAGCAATAACTGTCGAACGGACATGGAGAGCCGGAGGAAAAGACGTAACTGAAAAACGTGAAGTGAATCCGAACGACACTGAAAATATCAAAATAGCTCTTGCTGATGGCTGGGTAATTACTTTTCCACAAGGAACAACAAAATCGTTTAAACCAGTTCGTAAAGGAACTGCTCATATCATAAAACAACACAAACCAATTGTAGTTCCAATAGTAATTGATGGTTTCCGACGTTCATTTGATAAAAAAGGATTGCGCATGAAGAAAAAAAATATTCTGCAATCATTTATCATTAAAGAACCTCTTGAAATTGATTATGAAAATGATACGATAGAACAAATTGTAGAAAAAGTTGAATATGCAATTGAACAACATCCATCATTTTTGAAAGTAATTCCAGCAGAAGAAATTGAAGAACAAGAAAAACTAAATCGCCTGCGTAAGTGGGAATATTAAAAGATAAAGTCCCGATAATCTCGGGACTTTTTTTATAAATCTATTTTCTTTAATTCGTTGTAATTTTTATATAATTTTCGGAGTAAAATTCCATATATCAATCTATAGAATA
>CANCFZ010000210.1 GCA_947377425.1 Flavobacteriaceae bacterium | reverse complement strand
GTTGTGATAGAAACTTCAAAATCATGGAAAAATTCCGAAAATCTAATGTATGTAGTAGGAGCAACCAAAGCAGAATATTTCACTGAAATGAGAAAGATAATTCCAACTAGTTTTTTGTTAGTTCCAGGAGTTGGCGCACAAGGCGGAAGTTTACAAGAAGTTTGTAAATATGGAATGAGCGAAAATGTTGGATTATTAATCAACTCATCTCGTGGTATTATTTATGCTTCCAATGGAACTGATTTTGCCGAAAAGGCTAGAGAAGAAGCTTTAAAAATGCAACATGAAATGGAAGAGATTTTAAACAATAAATAACATGACAAAACGCGATTTTTTTAAAGTTTTAATTAAAATATTTGGTTTGTATTCTTTGGTTTTGACTGTATTTAGTATAATTCCACAAAATATCTCTAATGTGTTATTTAGTTTTGATTTTACTATGCTACTAATGATAGTTGCTTCTGTTTTAATATCAATTGGATTATTTATGATTTTACTTTTTAAAACAGATTCAATCATTAATTTCTTGAAATTAGATAAAGGATTTGATGAAGAACTATTTCATTTTGGAAATCTTAATAACGAAAACATCCTAAAATTAGCGCTATTAATTATTGGAGGCTTTTTAATTATAGACTACACGCCTAGATTTTTATTGGATATAGTAAATGTATTCAAATACAAAATTAATTTTTCTACTATTGAAGGAAGTAAAGTGAATTATTATAATTTATCAATTCGTACATTAAATATTTTGATTGGATATTTATTTATTTCAAATTATAAATCAATTTCTAAATTTTTTGATAAAAATTAATTTGATAGCTTACACAACATACAAAAACGAAAATTCCAATCAATGGGTGACTTTTGTGCATGGAGCAGGAGGAAGTTCCTCAATATGGTTTAAGCAAATACGAGAATTTCAAAAACATTTTAATGTGTTGTTGTTGGATTTACGTGGTCATGGAGAATCTAATTCACAAATTAAAAAAGCTTTCAATCAAAAATACACTTTCAAATCAATTGCCAATGATGTGCTAGAAGTTCTAGATCATTTAAAAATAAAAAATTCGCATTTTGTTGGAATTTCATTGGGCACAATTGTTATTCGTCAATTAGCAGAAATGCACCCAACAAGAGTGAAAAGCATGATTATGGGCGGAGCAATTTTGAAAATGAATTTCCGCTCGCAAATCTTAATGCGATTGGGAAATATCTTTAAATATGTATTGCCTTATTTGGTTTTGTACAAGTTTTTTGCATTTGTAATTATGCCCAATAAAAACCATAAACAATCCCGATTATTATTCATAAACGAAGCTAAGAAGTTGTATCAAAAAGAATTTATTCGTTGGTTCAAGCTTACTGCTGAAATCAATCCAGTTTTAAAATGGTTTCGCCAACAAGAATTGAGTATTCCGACCTTTTATGTAATGGGTGAAGAGGATTATATGTTTTTACCATCGGTTAGAAAAGTGGTTGAAAGCCATTTTAAATCCTCAACATTATTTGTGATAGAAAAATGTGGACATGTTGTAAATGTAGAACAGCATGACATTTTTAATCAACAAGTTATTTTATTTATTCAAAGAAACTAAACTTTGTGACTTTGTGTCTTCGTGGCTAAAAAAAATGCCAATGCTTTCTCAAACACTGGCAATTCTTTAAACTAACTAAACCAAACAAAATAATAAATCTTCACTTATTACACTGCAAATATCTAACATAGTTTGCTTTGGTTGTGTTAAGACAATGTTATTCTTATGTTATTGATTATTAAAAATTTATAAAAATAAATTTGCTATAATCATAATCTTACAACTATTTTTTATCTAGCAATCCGAATACACTTTGTAGCAAAGGTGATGTTCTAGATTTTAAATCAGTTCTAATGTTTTTCTCTTCAACAGCTATCATTTTGAAAACACCATCCATTGCTTTGTTAGTAATATAATCAGTAATATCAGGATTAACTTTGGTTACAAACGGAAGTTGATTGTATTTGGTAATTATAGTACTCCATATAGCATCAGCTCCCACTTTTCCAATGGATTCTTGAACTACAGGACTAAATTTAGCATATAATTCTTTGTTGGTGCTACCTTGAAGATAAGTAGTAGCTGCATTTTCATTTCCTAATAAAATTGATTTTGCATCTGTAATGGTCATATTTTTTACAGCTGAAACAAAAATCGGAGTCGCTTCTTTCACGGCATCTTCTGCGGCTCTATTCATTGCTACTATTCCTTGGTCAGCTAAATTTCCCATTCCAAATTTTCTTAAAGCACTTTCAACTTTTTGTAATTCTTCGGGCATTAAAATTTTTACGGCTTCATTCTTATAAAAACCGTCCATTGCCGTTAGTTTTGAAACTTCTTTTGCGATTCCATTATTTAATGCTTCTTTTAACCCAGCTGAAATGTCTAAAGGATTAGCAATGCCAGTAGTTGATATAGGAGTTACAGCAGGTGTTACTACTTTGGTTTTAATAGAGGTAGCCTTAGTTTTAATTTTTTTGGAAATCGTTTTTAATTGTGCCATGCCTATTACCGGAACTATCAGTAACAATAAGAATATTTTTTTACTCATGATTTTATTATTTTTTGTTAGGTATTTGTAAATCTTCGATTTCATCATTTTTAATTTTAGTTTTGAATGCTAAAGCAAAAATAATGCCTCAGTTTTCAAAAAGTAGTATTTTAAAATTAAAACTGCTTTTCAATCGTTAAAGATTTACAAAAATTAAAACGTCTAAAAATTATTAAATTCGTAAATTGCGCACTTAAATTTGAATAAAAATTATCAATGGAACCACAAACTCCCTATATTCCTAAAAATAAAGTAAGAATTGTTACTGCAGCGTCACTTTTTGATGGACACGATGCGGCTATCAACATTATGCGAAGAATTATTCAAGCAACAGGTGTTGAAGTCATTCATCTTGGTCATGATAGAAGTGTGGAAGAAGTAGTGAATACTGCTATTCAAGAAGATGCGAATGCGATTGCAATGACTTCCTATCAAGGTGGTCACAATGAGTATTTTAAGTACATGCACGATTTATTAAAGGAAAAAGGAGCAGGTCACATCAAGATATTTGGTGGAGGTGGAGGCGTAATTCTTCCTTCTGAAATTTCTGAATTGCAAGATTATGGTATCGAAAGAATTTATTCTCCAGATGATGGACGTGCTATGGGATTACAAGGAATGATTAACGATTTGGTACAACGTTCTGATTATCCAATTGGTGATAAACTGAATGATGAATTAGCCCATATTGAAGATAAAAATCCTACAGCAATTGCGCGATTAATTTCGGCAGCAGAGAATTTTCCAGAAATTGCAAAACCTGCTTTTGATGCTATTCACAAGAAAAATGAAACCAATAAAATTCCTGTATTAGGAATTACTGGAACTGGTGGTGCCGGAAAATCATCTTTGGTTGATGAATTAGTTAGAAGATTTTTAATTGATTTCCCTGAAAAAACAATCGGGTTAATTTCCGTTGACCCATCAAAAAGAAAGACTGGTGGTGCTTTGCTTGGGGATAGAATTCGTATGAATGCTATCAATAACTCTAGAGTATATATGCGTTCGTTAGCCACACGTCAATCTAATTTGGCTTTGTCTAAATATGTGAATGAAGCTATAGAAGTTTTAAAAGCTGCTAAATACGATATCATCATTTTGGAAACTTCGGGTATTGGTCAATCAGATACTGAGATTATGGATCATTCTGATGTTTCTCTATACGTTATGACACCTGAATTTGGTGCAGCCACCCAATTGGAAAAAATCGATATGTTGGATTTTGCCGATTTAGTAGCACTTAATAAATTTGACAAACGAGGTGCATTAGACGCCATTCGCGATGTAAAAAAACAATACCAACGCAATCATAATTTGTGGGATGAAAATGTAGATACAATGCCTATCTTCGGAACTATCGCTTCACAGTTCAACGACCCTGGAATGAATACACTCTACAAATCCATTATGGATAAAATTGTAGAGAAAACAGGAGCCGATTTAAAATCGACATTCCAAATCACTCGTGAAATGAGTGAGAAAATTTTTGTTATTCCGCC
>CANCFZ010000209.1 GCA_947377425.1 Flavobacteriaceae bacterium | reverse complement strand
GAAATAAATCAATTTTGAATATTTATTTTTGTAAAATATCACAATTTAAATCGTAACCAATTTATTGGAATGAAAAAGAATTCTTCTATGACAGCACTTATATTGGCATTTATTGGATTTGTTTTAATTACAGGTGCACTTTTTTCATTGTACAAATCGAGTAACAATAACGATTTGGATGTTAAAAGTGAAACGGAAATTGATGTTGCCAATAAAAAAATAGAAGTTCTTAGTGATGAAATAAAAGAGACTAAAGACCAACTTGTAGATGAAAATCCTATTCCAGAAGATGCAAAATTGCATGTTTCATCACAATTGAATGAACAAAATATCCCTATTATAGAAATTAAAGATACCGATTTAGGCGAAGGCGCTGATATTTCAGATGATGCTGAACCTCGAAAAAAAGGACAACGAATGATGTACAATCATCAATTGAAATTTTCATTGGTAAATGCAGGTAAGTTTTCTCTTAAAGACGTTATTTTTTCTGTAAAAGATATTTACAATGATCCAAAGGAAGGAAAAGGAAAGAAAAAGGGAAAAGAGTACAGCTACATGGGTAGAACTTTTGATAATGAGGATGTTGGTGCTTACAATAATATTGAAGCAAATACCTTAAACCTTAAATCAAAAAAACTGGTTTATGTTAGTAATTTACCAACCAGTTTTGGGGTAGGAGATTACTATTTTGACATCATTGTAGAATGGAATAACGGCTTCTATCAAATGCATGTGGATATTGAAGAATTAAATGGTAAACTAAAATACCGCTATCAATTCTATGACATCGATGGGAAACCAATAAATCTTAAACCATCAGAATTGGTTACAGCTTAAAAGCATTATTTAATTTTACAAAAAAATAAAAGGAGTTACTGTTTCTATAAAATACATTTTATTCCAACAGTGCCATCTTCCTTTAGCGAGTACTTCATGCCATTAAGTTCTTGGTAAAATGTAACTCCAACAAAAGCAAATCGGTGTAACCCAGAATCTGGTAAAATATCAGGAATCATTGTAAAACCATCTACTTCAATGCCTTTTTCTAAAGCCAAAGGTGCGGCCATAAATAACTTATAAAAAGGAGTTTCAAAATCAACACCTAGAACTCCAAACTGCAATTCCAAATGAGTAGCACTCTTAGGGAAACTCACTAAACTAATGTCAAAATCAACAACATCATAAGTGCAAGATGTTGAGTCATAATTCACATTCATTGGCACCATAATAGCAATGTTGCATTTAGGAGTAAACGCAAAGTTTTTAAATAAATTCATCCCTTCTGCAGTCAAAATACCATTGCCAACAGTCCGAGAACCTCTCATAGAACTATGGTCAAATTTCTTAATCTCTTGAAACAAGCACATCATTCTGCCATGTAAAGTTCCATCTTTATAATAATTTAAAAAAGGTGATAAAGCAATTCTAAAAGCGCTTTTTACCTTAGAGCAATTTCCAAACTCCGAGCTATTTTCTCTAACTCTCACCATGCTCGATTTTGTTTTTATTGCTTTTCCATTAAAACCTCCACCAGCTTTTCGAGCTACCGCTTTTCCTTTTCTATAATAAAAATTGACACCTCCCAGTGTCCCTTCAATTGGTAAAATTCCTTTTTGTGTTGCCATATACTTACTTGTTACTATAGGCAAAAGTAATTCATACTTCTTATATATACACTATACATATTAATTTTATAACGTATATATAGTGTATTTATAGCGTGTATATAGCGTATATATAGCGTGTATGTATTGTGAATATAGTGTAGATACAGAACAGCATATTAATAGTATATCTGTTTTAATGTTGTATTTGATTAATCATAAATAAAAAACGCCTCTCAAAAGAAAGGCGTTATAAGGAATTTATTTTTCTAGCTTTATCCAATCATCAATTTTCTTTTCTAATAATGCAAGTGGCATCACGCCTGATTCTAAAACCATTGCATGGAATTTTTTAATATCGAATTTAGAACCTAATTCTTTTTCGGCTTTGTGGCGTAATTCAATGATTTTTAACTGCCCAATTTTGTAAGATAATGCTTGACCGGGAATCGCCATATAACGTTCAACTTCCGAGGTTATGCTGGCTTCGCTTTCGGCTTCGTTGTCTAATGAATACTGAATTGCTTGCTCGCGAGTCCAACCTTTAGAATGAATTCCAGTGTCAACAACCAAACGAATTGCTCTGTGAATTTCGTCGTTTAACATTCCTAAATATTGGTAGGGGTCTTTGTATAAACCCAATTCTTTTCCTAAACTTTCGGTATATAAAGCCCAGCCTTCTCCATAAGCACCAAACCAATTGTATCTTCTAAAATCAGGTAAGCTGGTGTTTTCTTGTTGTAATGACATTTGAAAATGATGTCCAGGAATGGCTTCATGAAGAAATAAATCTTCGTCTTCAAGAACATTATATTCTTTGGCATCTGGAATTGGAACATAAAAAATACCTGGTCTTGAACCATCAACCGCACCTTGAATATACTCAGCACTAGCAGTTTTTTCACGAAAAGCTTCGGTTCTTCTTATTTCAAATTTGGTTTTTGGTTGAAGTGAGAAAAGTTTATCAACATTTGGTTTTATAGTTTCATAAATTTTTTGAAAATGTGCCAAAACTTCTTCTGGTTTTGTGAATGGTTTTAGTTCTTTTTTGTTGCGAACATCGTTTAAGAATTCTTTTAGTGTTCCTTTAAAGCCAACTTGAACTTTTACTTTTTCCATTTCAGAATTTAATCTTGCTACTTCTTTTAGTCCAATTTCGTGAATTTCTTCTGGTGTTTTGTTAGTTGTTGTCCATTGTTTTACATAAGCCGCATAGGTTTCTTTTCCGGTTGGAATGCTACCAATTCCGCTTGTAGTTCTTGATGCCGGAAGGTATTCTGTTCTTAGAAAGGCAATCATTTTTTGGTATTGCGGCATCAATTTTTCATTGATTGCAGCTGAGTATTCTTTAGTTAAATTGCTCTTTTGACTTTCTGTAAAATCAGCAGGAAATGTTTTTATGCTCGAATAAAATAAGTTGTCTTCTACTTTTGGCGTTATGATTTCTTCAAATTGTGGAATTACTTTTAGGGTAAGTGCTTTTGGCAAAACCATTCCTTTATCGATTCCTTTTTTCATGTAAACCATTGCAGAATCTATCCAATCGGAATATAAATTGATTCTTTTTAGAAAGTTTTTATAATCTTTTTCGGTTTTGAATGGTTGTGCTGCTGAACCACTTGCAAATTGAGACATAGTTAAATGTGTGCCCCAAAATTGATGAATCGGAATTAAATTAGTAGGTTGTTTTAGGATTTCTTTACCCACTTCAATTTCCCATTTTATGATTTCGTAGCTGTTTAATTCTTCGGGCGAAAGGTTTTCTTTATCAATTTTAGAAAGTTCGGATTCGTATTTATCAAAAAAACTGGCTTGCTTTTTTCTGTAGGAATCAGTCATTTCAAAAACCAATTGGCCGTTGAATTGATTTTGACCATTTACGGTTGCATCTAAAGGGCTTAGTGCGTTTTTATCATCGAAATAATTCTCGGTTAATTTTTTAAAATCAATTTGTTTTTGGTCTGATTTACAGTTTACAAAAAGTAGAAAAATAATAATTAGACAAGAAATTAGAATACTTTTTTTCATTTGTATTATTTGGTTGGTTAGAAATTCTGATTTTGTTCAATACAATTGCTATCTAGCCCTGAGTGAAATGGAAATTTTTCTTTTTGTGCCTTTGTTGCCTGAGGCACTCGAAGGTAACAAAGGCAAAGAAAAATTGGAATGTAAAGCAGGAATATGGCTTACAAAAACTCCCAAATCATTCGCTCCAAATTATATTACGCATTTAATGCTTCTACAATAATATCTTGATCGTTTAGCATGTCTTTTAGCATGTTTTCGATACCGTTTTTGAGTGTAAAAGTTGATGACGGGCAGCCGTTGCACGAACCTTGAAGTACTACTTTTACGCGTTTACTACTTTCATCGTAGGAATCGAACAAAATATTTCCGCCATCGGCAGCAACTGCTGGTTTTACATATTCTTCTAAAATATTGATGATTTGCTGTGATGTTGTGTCGAGCGTATCGAAATTTTTGATTTGTTGTTTTTCTTGTTTAGTATCTTCA
>CANCFZ010000208.1 GCA_947377425.1 Flavobacteriaceae bacterium | reverse complement strand
GCAAAAGGTCACGGTGGTCTTTCTGTATTCGCAGGAGTAGGAGAAAGAACACGTGAAGGAAATGACTTACTTCGTGAGATGTTAGAGTCAGGAATTATAAAATATGGTGACGATTTCATGCACTCTATGGAAAATGGAGGATGGGATTTGTCTAAAGTTGATAAACCAGGAATGAGAGACTCTAAAGCTACTTTCGTTTTTGGACAAATGAATGAGCCACCAGGAGCAAGAGCTCGTGTTGCTTTATCAGGATTGTCTATCGCAGAATATTTCCGTGATGGCGCAGGTTCAGATCAAGGTAAAGACGTACTTTTCTTCGTTGATAATATCTTCCGTTTTACACAAGCAGGTTCAGAGGTTTCGGCACTTTTAGGTCGTATGCCATCTGCGGTAGGATACCAACCAACATTAGCAACAGAAATGGGTGCGATGCAAGAAAGAATTACATCTACTAAAAAAGGATCTATTACATCAGTACAAGCTGTTTACGTTCCTGCGGATGATTTAACCGATCCAGCTCCTGCAACAACATTTGCTCACTTAGATGCAACAACAGTATTGTCTCGTAAAATTGCTGAGTTAGGTATTTATCCTGCCGTGGATCCATTGGATTCAACTTCAAGAATTTTAACACCACAAATTTTAGGAAACGAGCACTACGATTGTGCACAAAGAGTAAAAGAAATCCTTCAAAAATACAAACAACTTCAAGACATCATCGCTATCCTTGGTATGGAAGAGTTGTCAGAAGAAGATAAATTATCAGTATCAAGAGCTCGTAGAGTTCAACGTTTCTTATCGCAACCATTCCACGTAGCTGAGCAATTTACAGGTATTCCTGGAGTTTTGGTTGATATTAAAGACACTATCAAAGGATTCAACATGATTATTGATGGTGAGTTAGACCACTTGCCAGAAGCAGCTTTCAACCTTAAAGGAACAATTGAAGACGCTATCGAAGCAGGACAAAAAATGTTAGCAGAAGCTTAATATAATTATGAATTATGAGTTATAAATTATGAGTTTCAACTCAACTTATAACTCATAAATCAAAACTCATAACTAATCATATGATTTTAGAAATAGTATCACCAGAAGCTACATTATTCAAAGGAGAAGTTACTTCGGTTTCTTTACCAGGTGTTGACGGTTCGTTTCAGATTTTGAATAACCACGCTCCAATAGTTTCTATCTTAAAACAAGGAACAGTAAAAATTACTGCTTCTAATTTTAAGTTTGAAAGCGAATCTTTAGAAGGAAAATTTACCAAAGTAAACGACCAAAATTATACTTTAAATATTGCGTCAGGAACTATCGAAATGAAAGAAAATAAAGTAATTGTTTTAGCCGACTAAGACAATTCAAAATAAATTAAGAAAGCCAAGCATTGAACATGCCCCAAAAAGTTAGACACTATTTGGGGCATTTTTATTGTTTATTTCTTTAAGGATTGAATCACTAAAGAAGCTAATACATACATTTCTATAGTTAAACCAATTATCAATATGTAATGCGATAAATCATTACCATTAATTTTAAGTAATGCACCAATAACAACTATTATCATTCCTACTATTAAAAGGATTAAATGTTTCTTCATTTGTTCTTATTTTATTTCGTTTACAAATTCTAATATTTCACCAGGTTGGCATTCTAATATTTCACAGATGGCTTCTAAAGTTGAAAATCGAACTGCCTTGGCCTTTCCTGTTTTTAATATAGAAAGATTTGCTGTAGTAATACCAATTTTTTCTGCTAATTCGTTAGACCGCATTTTGCGTTTGGCCAACATTACATCCAAGTTTAAGATAATTGGCATAATCTAAATAGTTAATTCGTTCTCTTCCTTCATATTTATAGCGATTTTAAAAATGACACTTATAACCATGAAAAACAAACCTAAACTTACTGAAATCAAAAAAGAATCATAACCACCTAAATCTATGGATAAGTTAGCATGATCTTTTACAATGAATTTATAAATAAATAAAGACACATTACTAATTAAGGATGAAGAAATAACTAATTTTCCAATTAGATTGAATAAATGTACTACTTGATCATTAAAAATTTCTCTTTTTTGAAACAAAGAAACTACTTTTCGTAGCAAGTAAACACTATAAACAAACAAAATACCACTGACAACATTTGCAAAAACAATTATTTTTGAGAATAGGGTCTTCGAAACAATTTCTTGACCTTTAATTCTGATAGGAATATCAATATCGGAATCAAATAAATAAAAAGGCAAAAAAACTATTATTGTAAGAACTCCAATAATAGAAAAGAACCAGAATAAATCTAAAATAGATTTTAAAATATTTAATTTTCTCATGTTTTTTATTTTCAAATTCTTTACAAATATATAAAAATTATTGATAAACAATAATAAAACATCAAAAAACAATATTTTTAATAAAATTTCTATCTCATCTACTTTTTCTACATTTGCATATCATGAAAAACCTTCCCAAATCATTAACCCAAAAACTACAACAACGTGAGCAAAATAATGCCTTACGAAAATTACCAGTTTCTAATAATTTAATTGATTTTGCTTCCAATGATTATTTGGGTTTTGCTCGTTCACAAGAAATTTTTAATCAAACGCACAATTATCTTATAGAAAATAACCTAAAAATTAACGGTGCAACAGGTTCAAGATTAATTTCAGGAAATCATAATTTATATCAAATTACAGAAGATTTTATTGCCAATTTCCATCAATCGGAAGCCGCTTTAATTTTCAATTCAGGTTATGATGCTAATGTTGGTTTTTTCAGTTCAGTTCCACAACGCAATGATGTTATTTTTTATGACGAATTATGCCACGCCTCAATCCGTGATGGAATTTTAATGAGTAATGCCAAATCCTATAAATTTGAACACAATGATTTTGAAGATTTAGAAAAAAGACTAAACGTTTGTCGCACCGAGCGCAGTCGAGGTGTTTTTTTTGAGATATACATTGTCACCGAATCAGTCTTCTCAATGGACGGAGACACACCAAACCTAGAAGAGTTAGCAACTCTTTGTGAAAAACACAATTGCAATTTAGTCATAGATGAAGCGCACGCACTTGGAGTTTTCGGCGATTACGGACAAGGATTAGTGCAAAGCCAAGGATTACAAAATAAAGTTTTTGCAACAATCATGACGTTCGGAAAAGGACTAGGTTGTCACGGAGCAGCCATTTTAGGAAGTCAACAATTGAAAAATTATCTAGTAAATTTTGCCCGAAGTTTCATTTACACAACCGGACTTTCACCACATTCGGTTGCTACAATTTTAATCGCTTACCAACATTTAGAAGCCGAAAAAGAAGCCATTCAAAATTTAAAAAAGAACATACAATTCTTCAATCAAGAGAAAATGCAATTGGGTTTGAAACCATTATTTGTTTATAGTAAATCGGCAATTCAATGCGCCATAATTCCAGGAAACGAAAAGGTAAAATCAATCGCAACTAAACTTCAAGAAAACGGATTTGATGTAAAAGCAATTCTTTCACCAACAGTTCCTGAAGGTCAAGAACGATTGCGTTTTTGTTTGCATTCCTACAATTCTGAAAATGAAATCTCGGAAGTTTTACAGTTATTGAGTAGTTTTGTGTTTTAGGCCACGGATAAAACGGATTTTACTGATTTACACAGATTAGCTATGACAAATTTATTACACAAATCAATTACAGATGCAATTCTAAAAGTTTACTATGAAGTTTATAATGAACTTGGTTATGGCTTCCTTGAAAAAGTATATCAAAATGCTATGTACTTTGAATTAAAATCTTTGGGATATAAAGTTGAAGCTCAAAAACAAATTAAAGTTTATTTTAAAAAACAATTAGTTGGAGAATATTACTCTGATTTACTTGTTGAAGATAAAGTTATAGTGGAATTAAAAGCAACAGAATTACTTATGAATGTACATGTTGCACAAATAATGAATTATCTAAAAGCAACACCAATTGAAGTTGGAATGCTATTGAATTTTGGTGAAGAACCAGAATTTAAAAGGTTTATATACACAAACGACAGAAAAATTAATTTAAAAAATCAGTGATAATCCGTTCAATCCGTTTTATCCGTGGCTAAAATATGAAACTATTTATAACAGGTATTGGCACC
>CANCFZ010000207.1 GCA_947377425.1 Flavobacteriaceae bacterium | reverse complement strand
TAATTTTATGTCAGTCAGTGATTATTATTTTTTTAGTTGAGATCACTTTATTGTCTTGTAACAGCCGCACAAAGTAAACGCCACTTGATAAATTATCCCTGCTTAATTTGATTTCTTGTCCTGAAATAGTTTCTATTTTTTTAATTTCTTCTCCAAGCAAATTATATATCACTAACTCCATTTCCCCAATTCCTATAGCTTCATTTATTTCAATAGTTGCTGTGGTACTAAAAGGGTTGGGGTAAATACCAATAGCATTTTTGCTGATAGCTTCATTAGTAGTTGTAATTAGATTACTTAATGGTCTAATAAATACGCCACCACCACCATTAATTCCTGTAAAAAGGTTTGTTCCGCTTATAACGAGTGACCAAACATCAGGAGATGATGGTAAACCTGTATTAACTGCAGTCCATGAGCTTCCATTGTTGGTTGATAAAAATACACCACCACCATTAGTTCCAGCAAAAATTTCTGTTCCGTTTACGGCTAAAGTCCAAACAGTAGAATTTGTTAAACCTGTATTAACAGCAGTCCAAGAGCTTCCATTATTAGTTGACAAAAATACACCACCACCATTAGTACCCGCAAAAATAGTAGTGCCACTTACAGCAAACGAACGAATAAAATTATTCGTCAAGCCTGTATTCACAGCAGTCCAAGTAGTTCCATTATTGGTTGATAAAAAGGCACCGCCTCCATTTGTACCTGCAAAAATGTTGGTACCACTTACAAATAATGAAACAACATTTAAATTCGTTAAACCTGTATTCACGGCTGTCCAAGTAGTTCCATTATTATTTGATATAAATACACCGCCACCTAAAGTGCCTGCAAAAATAGTGGTGCCACTTACAGCTAATGAATAAATTTGAAGTTGTGTTATTCCAGTATTAACAGCAGTCCAAGAACTTCCATTGTTGGTTGACAAAAATACACCACCACCATAAGTTCCCGCAAAAATGTTGCTGCCACTAACGGCTAATGAAAAGATATTCAAATTAGTCAGCCCATTATTAACCGCAGTCCAAGAACCTCCATTGTTGGTTGACAAATATACACCACCTCCATAGGTTCCAGCAAAAAGGTCTGTTCCGCTCACTGCCAATGGGATAGTATTAAGATTTGTCAAACCTGTATTTACTCCTGTCCATTGAGCATTAGTATTCCACCCAATTAAGGTAAGCATAATCATTAAAAGTAGTTTTGTTTTCAATAGTCTTATCGTCAGTGATTATAGTTCTGACCCCGAACTTTTTAGTTTATAAAGCAATTAATATGCTGTCATTTTTAGCTTTAGTACTACCAAGCATACACTCGCTACTACCTTGTACGGAAAGAAATTTACATAAAGAGAAAAAAAATTAGCGTTAGTAAACTACACTTCATCGAACAAATATAAAAATATAATTAACATAACTAAAACTACAAAAATTAATATATCATTAATAAAAAAGCCCTTGCAATGCAAAGGCTTTTTCTTGGCTTTCAGAACTGTCAGATTTTTAAAACCTGTTAGGTCTGAAAAACTATATTATCCTTTAGTAAGGATTATTTTTTGGGTAGTAGTACCCCATGCTGCCGCACGAATCCCTTCGTGTGGTTTTTATAAAATTATCCCCCTGCTGCCGCACGAATCCCTTCGTGTGGTTTTTATAAAATTATCCTTAAAAAAAACACTCCATTCTTCCGCACACTCGTTCTACACGTTCCCGAGCTCATTCCACACGTTCCCGAGCTCATTCCATTCATTCCCGAGCTCATTCCACTCATTCCCGAGCTCATTCCACACGTTCCCGAGCTCACTCCACTCATTCCCGAGCTCATTCCACTCATTCCCGAGCTCATTCCACGCGTTCCCGAGCTCATTCCACTCATTCCCGAGCTCATTCCACGCGTTCCCGACAAAAACATACAATTTTAAATTCAAAAATGCAATGGTTACGGCACTTCTCAATGATTTGCCAAATAACTAATAAAGTATTACTTTAACAAAGTATTAAGTATAAACGCTAAAAATATGTTAAATAAATACATTTTTAAAACAAAAAAACACGAATCCAGCTCCGCAAAGTGTTCGTTTTTAGCACTGTGCTGCAAATAACTCCTGACTTTTCGCTATGTTATTTGTCATAAATTTAAACTTTATCAAATATAAAAAAATTCTGCAAAGTCAGGAGCCATTTGCAGAGCTTTTCTTAGGAACTCTTTGCAGAGCTTGGACTGGGTTCATTGTTCGGCTTGCAGCCGCAACGAAACCCTAGCTGTTAGCCATTGTTTTTCTTATGTCTCATAATAAGTTGTCTCAAACTTGTTAAGTGAGAAAACAAAACTAATGGTACAATAACACTCGGCAACCAATTAAATGGGAAATGTCCAAGAGCAATATTTGGTTGGTCAAAAGCAAATTGTTGTAAAGGGGTTTTTGCTGACAAAAATGCTATAATTATAATGTTTACTAATAAGCTCAAACTTATCACATTCCATACAATAAGAAGTTTGTCTGATATTTTGTTTTTTATAAAGCCAAAATAAAAAATAAATGGTGCTGTCAAACCTGCAACAATATCAAAATTCCGTCCTTCAAAAGTCATAATTTGAGGGATTACTTTTGCAATAAAAAGATAGTATAAAGCTATTTCTACAGGAATTCTAATAGTATGTAAAAGTGTAAGCTGTTTTAGATTTAAACTATCAATAAAATTCCTGCCACCAACTGTAAGAAATAGAAAAATAGTTAAAGCAAATGCTGGGATAATTAATAAAATAAACCTTGGTGGTATTGCATTTTCATTTTCATAAAAGTTAGTTCTTCCCAAGAAAAATTGTAGGGTCATCCAAATAAAAACTATAAGCAGAAACTTTTTTGATTTGTTACTTGCCCTATAAAATTGCCAAACTACTAAAATTGTTATTAGGATAAAAAACACATCTAGAATTGTTGAAACCTTTTCCATTGTTTATAATTTTTTTGTTACAATGCAAAGTTCTAAAACTATGATGATAATATACTTGCCATTTGGCAAGAAATCACTTTTGCATAATTTCTTTTCTAATTCGGCTCAATGAAGTATCTGTTATTCCTAAATACGATGCAATGTATTTTAAGGGTACATTTTGGAAAATATCTGGTCGAGTATTGATTAAATGTTCATATCGTTGTTCGGCTGTGGAATTTATCATTGAAAGAGTTCGTTCCTTCAAAGCTATAAAACCATTCACTAAATTGGTTCTACCAAATTCTCGAAATTCTGGAATCGTATGAAAAAGGTTTTGAAATGTGTCATAATTTATTTTCCAACATCCACAGTCTGTAAGTGCTTGGATATTTTCTTGTGTGGGTATTCTTTTAAAATAAGAGGAAACATCAAAAACCATAGAATTTTGTCTGTAAAAATTTGTAGTTACTTCATTACCATCTGTGTCAAAAGTAAATGCTCTTAAAAATCCTGATTCAAGAAATAAAAAATCATTGCATACTTGTCCTTCTTTTAGTAAAAAGTCATTCTTAGTAAATGTTACTTTCTTAAAATCAGCAACAATTAAATTTACTACATTGTCAGCAATAGGGAATATTTGCTGTATAAAGTCAGTAAGAGGTTTTTTAACTATTTCCATTCTCAATTTTAGTAGGGTGTTCGACAAAATGACAGCTAACTTGTATTTAAGTCTAATTCTGTATCCTAATACGCATAATATTATGTGTGTTAGCTTTGCAAACCTAATTTCCATTCCGCTAATCTAATAAATATTCTACTACCAAAACCACGTAGAACTACCTATTTTTTTCAAAGATAAAAAAGTGTTTTGAAACTATTTTACAGGAAACCGTAAAAGGGTAACTATTTTATTTTTTCTTACTAAATTTTAAGCTAGCCAGCAGTTTTTTAAATCGAACTCCAGGTCGATAAATTATAGAAGCACTTTTAATGTTTTTTACTGTTACCATTTCGGGTGAAGGACTTGCGTTGCCTTTTACACTAATTTGAAAAGAACCTAAATGACCTAATCGCACAATATTTCCTTTTTCCAATTCTCTTGAAACCATGTTTACCAAACTATAAACCACCGCTTGACAATCGGTTTCAGTAAGTGTGGTACTAACCGATATTTGTTGCGAGAGTTCGTCCAAATCGATTAC
>CANCFZ010000206.1 GCA_947377425.1 Flavobacteriaceae bacterium | reverse complement strand
TCAATTTCTCATGTTCAATTAGCGATTGAAGACAGTTTTAAAAGATTATTGAATCCAGCAATTTCAAACGAGACATTACAGGAAGCCAAAGCTAAAGCTGATATTAAAGCAATTGACGTTTTTGCCGGAAATTTGAGTCAGTTGTTACTCGCGCCACCATTAGGAGAAAAACGAATTTTAGCAATCGATCCAGGTTTTCGTAGCGGTTGTAAAATAGTTTGTTTGGATGAAAAAGGCGATTTATTATACAACGAAACCATTTATCCGCATCAGCCACAAAATGAAACTACGATGGCGATGAAAAAGATAAAATCGATGGTAAATGCTTACAATATCGAAGCAATTTCTATCGGAAACGGAACCGCAAGTCGCGAAACCGAATTTTTTATTAAGAAAATTGCTTTTGATAAACCGGTTCAAGTTTTTATAGTTTCAGAAGCTGGAGCATCCATTTATTCGGCATCAAAAATTGCTCGTGACGAATTTCCAAATTATGATGTAACCGTTCGTGGTTCGGTTTCTATCGGAAGAAGACTTTCAGATCCATTGGCAGAATTGGTAAAAATCGACGCAAAATCTATTGGAGTTGGACAATACCAACACGATGTCGATCAAACCAAATTAAAGGAAGAATTAGATACAGTTGTTGTTCGTTGTGTGAATTCGGTTGGAATTAATATCAACACAGCAAGTAAATCATTGTTGAGTTATGTCAGTGGAATAGGCGAGAAGATGGCGGAAAACATTATCGCATATCGTTCCGAAAATGGTCCATTTGAAGACAGAAAACAAATTAAAAAAGTTCCAAGATTAGGCGAAAAAGCCTACCAACAAGCAGCAGCTTTCGTTAGAATTCATAACGGAAAAAATCCGTTAGATAATTCGGCAGTGCATCCAGAAGCTTATCCAATTGTGGAAAAAATGGCAAAAGAGTTGAAGATTTCGGTAAACGAATTAATAGCCAACAAAGAAAAAATCGCTTTAATAAAACCTGAAAATTATACCAACGAAACCATCGGAATTCTTGGTATAAAAGACATTTTAAAAGAATTAGTAAAACCAGGATTGGACCCAAGAAAAGCGGCAAAAGTTTTTGAATTCGACCCAAATGTAAAAACCATAAAAGACGTTCGCACCGGAATGATTTTACCAGGAATTGTAAACAACATTACCGCTTTTGGATGTTTTGTAGATATTGGCGTAAAAGAAAGTGGTTTGGTGCACATTTCACAATTAAAAGCAGGTTTTGTTTCTGATGTAAATGAAGTCATAAAACTCCACCAACACGTTCAAGTAAAAGTTGTTGAAGTTGACGAAGACAGAAAACGCATTCAGTTAACAATGATACTTTAAAAAACACCCAAAAAAGAAAAATTCCAAATTCCAAGGATATTACTCAGAATTTGGAATTTTATAATTGTAACTTAAAGAAAGTTTACTCTTTAGTTTCTTCTTCTTTTTTAGAATTAGCTGGTTGATCATCTTTCGCAGCATTTTTAAATTCTTTAACGCCAGAACCCAATCCTTTCATTAATTCAGGAATTTTTTTACCTCCAAAAAGTAACAAAACAACACCTAATATAACCATTACGTGCATTGGAGTAAGCTCTAAAAATATAATTAAAAAGTTCATAGTTTCAATAATTAAATATTATACTATGCAAATGTAGAAAATATTTGAATAGAAGTACAACAATTTAGCATTAAAGAACGTTAAATTACCAAGTTTGGTTTAGAACTAATTTCTATATTTGTATAATAATCATAGTTATGACGGAAAAACGCCTCAAAAATCAATTGTTAAAGAAAAAACTATTCACCAAAAACCGATTGGTTATATTGAATGAAGATACATTTGAAGAAATATTTTCTTTGAAGTTGACTTTGATGAATGTCTTTGTGGTGGCTTCAATTGGAGCAATTTTGATTATTACGGTTACTACTTTTATTATTGCTTTTACACCATTGCGCGAATACATTCCGGGATATACTTCTACTAAACTTAAAAAAGACGCAACCGAATTAGCCATAAAATCGGATTCTCTAGAATTTGCCATCAAAAAAAATGAAGTTTATCTTGAATCTATAAAGAAAGTTTTAAACGGAAATTTACAATATGCAAAAGTTAATAAAGACTCAATTTTAGCGATTTCTGTTGATACGTTGCCGGATTTACAATTAACCGCAACCGAATCGGAATTAAAATTGCGAAAAGAAATTATAGAAAGAGAAAATAGAGAAAAGAAAATAGAGAAAAGAAAATAAAACTTTGCGACTTAGTGTCTTTGTGGCAAAATAGCGTCTTAAAATATGTCAATAAAATCATTTGCAGCCAAAATATTCGCCAATTCTATTCATAAGAAAACCCAAAAATGGGCTAACAATCCTATTGAAACTCAACAGAAAGTTTTTAATGATTTAATCCGTCAAGCGGAAAATACTCAGTTTGGAAAAGACCATAATTTTTCAGAAATCAAATCATTTTCAGATTTTCAAAAGCAAGTTCCAATTCGAGATTATGAAGAACTAAAACCCTATGTTGACCGAGTTGTAAAAGGCGAAGAAAATATTCTTTGGAAAGGAAAACCACTTTATTTCGCCAAAACATCAGGAACTACTTCTGGAGCAAAATATATTCCGCTTACCAAAGAATCCATGCCGTTTCACATTGAAGCCGCTCGAAATGCTATTCTAAATTACATTCACGAAACAGGAAAAGCCGATTTTGTAGATGGAAAAATGATTTTCTTGCAAGGAAGTCCAATTTTAGAAGAAAAAAACGGAATCAAATTGGGACGTCTTTCAGGAATCGTAGCCCATTTTGTCCCGAAATATTTACAAAAAAATCGAATGCCAAGTTGGGAAACCAATTGCATTGAAGATTGGGAAACTAAAGTTGATGCTATCGTTAAAGAAACCATTAATGAAGATATGGCGATTATTTCTGGAATTCCGTCTTGGGTGCAAATGTATTTTGAAAAATTGCATCAAAAAGGAGGAAAGCCAGTTGGAGAACTTTTTAAAAACTTCAATTTGTTTATTTATGGCGGTGTGAATTACGAACCGTATCGCGCCAAATTTGAAAATCTAATTGGACGAAAAATTGATTCTATTGAATTGTTTCCAGCTTCTGAAGGATTTTTTGCCTACCAAGATTCCCAATCTGAGAAAGGAATGTTGTTACTTTTAAATTCTGGAATTTTCTACGAATTTGTAAAATCAGAAGAATTCTTTACAGAAAACCCTAAACGATATACGATTGGTGAAGTAGAACTAAATGTAAATTACGTTTTAATTATATCAACTAATGCGGGACTTTGGGCATATAATATTGGTGATACCGTTCAATTTACAAGTTTGAAACCTTATCGAGTTATTGTTTCTGGACGTATCAAACATTATATTTCTGCTTTTGGCGAGCACGTTATTGGAAAGGAAGTGGAACATGCTTTGCAAGAAGCGATGGAAAATACCAATATCCGTGTAAACGAATTTACAGTTGCGCCACAAATTGCTCCAGAAAACGGATTGCCTTTTCACGAATGGTTTATTGAATTTGATCCCGAAGTTTCGGGAGAGCCCAATAATATAGAAGAATTTGCGTTTGCTATCGACAATGCTATGCGCAAGCAAAACGTTTATTACGACGATTTAATTATAGGTAAAGTACTGCGAACCGTTGTAATCACTAAGGTTTCTAAGAACGGATTCCAAGAATATATGAAATCTATTGGAAAATTAGGTGGTCAAAACAAGTTACCAAGACTTTCAAACGATAGAAAAATAGCAGATTTATTAAAAAGAGAATAGAGAAAAGATGCAAGAAAAAAGACTTTGGTTCTTATTTGTTTTATTTAGTTTTTCGGTTTCCGCACAAATTAAAGGTGTTATCAAAGACAGTATTTCAGGAAAACCCATTTCGTATGTTAATATTTGGGTGCAAAATGAAAATATAGGCTCCAGCTCCGAAGAAAATGGCGAATTTTATATCAATGCGAATCAAAGCAAAACCTTAATTTTTTCGGCATTGGGCTATGAAAAGAAAATTATAAAGGCATCGGATGCAAGCAACGTTAACTTGAAACCAAAAGCATTTCAATTGGATGAGGTTGTTATCGCAAAACGATTTGAAACTAAAATCATAGAAATTGGTAAAAGCAAAACGGCAATTTATCAGGCTTT
>CANCFZ010000205.1 GCA_947377425.1 Flavobacteriaceae bacterium | reverse complement strand
GTACAATGGAGATGCAAAAGCTAAAGCTGGTTTGTATTTTTCAAGTAATCGTAACCATAAATCAACGTCCATTCCTGATCTTTGATAATTTCTATAACCACCAACGCTCAAATATTTATCCTTTGAAAACATAGTCCCTGCATCAACAAAAATTCTTTTATTTTCTATAAGATTGTCCCAAGTTTGAACAACAAGTTCTTCATTATATTTAGTATTAGTCATATACCCTTTACCTGAAGGCAATATTCTGAATCTGTTGGAACTTACAAATGCAATATCATGAAAATCATTCAAAACTTTGACTTGTTTTTCAATTCTAGTTTTTACTGAAATATCATCGGAATCCATTCTAGCAATATAATCTCCAATAGCAATATCAATTCCTTTAATTAATGCATTAGCATAACCAGAGTTTCTTTCTAATTGTAAAATTTTAAGTTTATCACTTTTGATGGAAGACAATAAACTTAAGGACTTATCTGTAGAGCAATCATCAACAACTATAATTTCAATATTTTCGTAGCTTTGATTTAAAATACTATCAATAGCTTCCAAAATATATTTTTCTGCATTATAGCATGGAATAATTACGGATACTTTAACCATTAAAAAACTTTTTTTTCATTGACTAACCATTCTTCTTTCATTAAATCCCAATCAAAAAACTTATAAGTAGGCTTGTTTAATAATACCCTTGCAAGTTTTCTTAAAATTGATGTTTTGGACATTTTTGTGATTAAATTTCTTTTCCAATAAGGGTCAAAACCTAGCACTTGAGCTCTATCTTCAATTTCTTTAAAATCTAATTTCAAAGTTCTACTTTTTTGATCTTTATGCTGTCTCATTACTGTTAATGCTGCTTTCAAAAAATAGACATCTGCAAATTTACTCATTTTTATCCACATATCAATATCAAATGAACAGCTCAATGTTTCATCAAATTTAGAACCTGCCAAATGATGTAACTCACTTGACCAAAAAGTACAAGGTTGTGAATTCCATCCCATCAACCAAGGTGTATGATATCCTTTTAAATACAAATTTTTATTAAACTTATAATTCACATTGGTTACTGGTGAAATAATTTTAGAGTCAATTAAATGACATTTGTGTCCGGTAATCCATCTAACTTCTTTAAATTTTGTAAATAATTTAGCAATTAAATGGAGTGTGTTAGGCAAATATACATCATCGCTATTCAAATAGGCAAATATATCCCCAGTTGCATGTACGAATCCTTTATTAATAGCATTCGTTTGACCCGTATCTTTTTCGGAAACCCAATATTTTAATTTGTGTTCATATTTCTTAATAATCTCAACAGAATTATCAGTACTTCCTCCATCAATAATAATGTATTCTAAATTGGGATAATCTTGATTTAAAACCGACAAGATTGTTTCTTCAATATATTTTCCCTGATTATAAGAAGGTGTTACAATTGATATTTTGGGGTAATTATTACCATTTTCCATTTAATTCTTGGTTAATCGTTTATAAATTTTGATGTAATTATCAATTTGACTCTTTAAATCAAATCTTTTTTCAGCATCATTTCTTGCATTTCTAGAAAGCTCTTTTCTCAATTCATCATCAAATAATATATGGCTAATTGCTGCAGCAACTTCATCTGGATTCTTTTTATTAACTAAAATACCTGTTGCTAGATTTTTTTCAAATGTATTAAATGTATCTTCTTTAATAAAATTATTTTTTAAGCCTTTAATTTGTTCTGGAATACCACAGACATTTGTTGCTATTATAGGCAAACCACATGCTAAAGCTTCTAAAATAGTTGTTGGAAAAGTATCGGCATTAGCTGGATGAACATAAATATCTGCTGCTTGAAAAAAAGTAATCATTTCAGTTTCAGAAACAAAACTTTTAAATTCAATTTCGCAATTATTAAATTTTACAGTTTCTAATTTTTCTCCTATTGCTAATAACAAAACTTCATCACTTGTTTGTTCTGAAATAATTTTTAAGGCATTTTTTAAGGTTTCAAAATCCTTCCAAATATTATTTTGAATGCCATTTGATGCAAATAAAATTACTTTCTTTTGAAAATTAATTCCTAATTCTTGTCTAGCTTCATTTTTATTTCTAGGCTTAAATAATTCCAAATCTATTCCATTAGGAATTACATTTTTCTCTAAAATTGAAGACGTTAAAATTGACTTATCAACTTTATTCATTAACCAATCACAAGGTGTTATAATTGTAAAAGCGGCATTACTATAAAACTGTTTTTTTTGATTCCAATTAAAATTGGTAGCATCTTTTTTTATGGCTGGTCTTATAGACAAATCAGGACAATTTCCGCAACCCGTAATCCATTTATCACAATCAAAACTATGAGCACAATGTCCGCTTAAAAGCCATGCATCATGAAGTGTAATTACTACTGGTATTTTCTTTGAAATTTTAGCAATATAACCTAAATCTACAAAATCTCCATGCAGCACATGAGCATGAATAATATCTGGATTTGTAGATTTCACTATTTCTTTAAAGCCATCAAAATCAAAATATTCTTTTCCAAATGATTTAAAAAGAAAAAATTTAGGATTAGAAATTTTCATAAAAAACCTACTTATATTCCAACTATATTTTAATAAAAAATTGGAAATTTTATCAAAAACATGAAACCATAGATTTCTATATTTATCATTATCAATTAAAATAACATTTTTGTCGTTACTAAATTTATAATTAACAGCAATTAACGAGCTATTACTACTTGTATTTAATGAATTATGAAGTCTCCAAGCAACAGAAGCTGCTCCACCTTTTATATCACTTGCATTTAATTGAAGTATACGCATAGTTGCTCTTCGTTTACTTTAGTTTATTTAACAATTTTAGTCTTTGGATAAATAATATAATCAGGAAAACTTTACTTTTTTAATATAATATTTTATGAATTGTAGTTTATCATTAATATTTAATTTTATAAAAACTTTTATTGTTTCAATTAATGGTTTTTGTTCTAATAATTTGCGAACGGCTCTTTTGTCTAACAACTTTACTTCTTTTTTTAAATTAATTTTTTTATAATTTAATAAACTGTTATATAGTTCATAGATTTTTAAAAAATCAGCAGTTGTAAAAGAAGTGTTCAAATAAAAATTTTTAAATATCTTTAAATCAACTTCTGACTTATCTTCATTAATTGTTGAATAAAAATTATATAATGATTCTAGAAACTTTTCTTTTTGTATTTGTGCCCTTTGTTTACTGACATTCATGTCATGTTTACGGTAATTCAATAAAGGTTTTTGGATGTTATAAAAATTAAATTCAAAAATTAATCTTGTCCATAAATTGAAATCTTCGGCAGGTTCAAAATTTCTATCATATTTATGGTTTTCAAAAACCTTTTTTCTAAACATTAAAGATGGGTGAATCAAAGCATTATGAAAAATAAATTTTTTAAATATTTGATGGTTACATTCTGGCGTTTCCATATATTCATTACTGCCAATAATTTTTGCCCAACTTCCACAGATACTAATTTCTGGATTTTCAATCAATACCTTAATTTGTTCTTCAAAACGAGTAGGCATACAAACATCATCGCCATCCATTCTTGCTATAAAATCTCCTTGGGCAATGTGTATTCCATAATTTAAACTGTCAGTTAATCCTGTGTTTTTTTCTTTTAGGGTTAATTTAATTCTGTTATCAGTATAGCTTTTAATTATTTCAACCGTTTTATCTGTTGATTTATCATCAATTATTATTAATTCAAATTTAGTATAGGTTTGTGATAAAATACTATCAATACATTCTTTAATATATTGATCGCAATTATAAACAGGAAGTATAACGGATATTAACCTATTCATTCTATAAGTATTTTTTATTCAACCCTATCGTTAATTCTCCAGATTCTATTAGGATAAATCCAAAATTCTTTAATATTTTATATATCTGACTTCTTACTTCATACTCATCATGTATTTCAATCGCAATAATTTCTGTGATTTCTAAAAAACTTAAATCGGAATTATTATTAAAAATAAAACGTTCTGCTCCTTCTATATCAATTTTTAAAATAGAAATTTTTTGAAGTAAATTATTTTTTATAATTTCATGTATAGTTATACCTTGTATAGTTCCGTTTTGGCTTTCTAGAGTTGCTATAGCCCAATCTTTTCCGTCGCCAAATGAATTATCTAATATAAAACTTTTATTTTCTGCATCTGCTAAAGCATTTTCATAAAAAAC
>CANCFZ010000204.1 GCA_947377425.1 Flavobacteriaceae bacterium | reverse complement strand
ATGGTGGACGAAGTAAATAAACTTAGAGATACTGATTGTCGTCTTTTACAAAGTAAGAACTACGAAGTGTTTTTTACAGAAGCTAATAAAATACCAAATGTATTACACGAAATTGGTCGTTTGCGTGAAGTAACTTTTAGAGAAGTTGGCGAAGGCACAAATGAATCTATAGATTTAGATAAATACGATCAGTATTACCACCACATGTTTCTTTGGGATGATGAAACGAAACAAATTTCTGGTGCCTACAGAATGGGATTAGGTTCAGAGATTTTTCCTAAATACGGAATGGAAGGGTTTTATTTAAATGACCTTTTCCGATTTGAAAGTGAGTTGCACGAAATGATGCAAAATTCTATTGAAATGGGTCGTGCCTTTATCATTAAAGATTACCAACAAAAACCAATGCCTCTTTTTTTACTTTGGCGCGGAATCATTCATACTACTTTACGTTATCCAGAACATAAATATTTATTAGGTGGCGTAAGTATTAGTAATCAATTTACAGATTTCTCAAAATCGTTGATGATTGAGTTTATGAAATCCAATTATTATGATCCTTACATTGCGCAATATGTGCATCCAAAAAAGGAATTCAAAGTAAAACTGAAAGATGCCGATAAAGATTTTATTTTTGATGAAACCGAAGCCGATTTGAATAAATTCGATAAAATTATTGATGAATTAGAACCTGGAAGTTTACGCCTTCCTGTTTTAATTAAAAAATACATCAAACAAAATGCACGCTTAGTTGCCTTTAATGTTGACCCATTATTCAATAATGCAATCGACGGATTGATGTATATTAGAATCGCAGATATTCCAGAAAGCACTATGAAACCTGTTATGGAAGAATTTCAGGCTGAATTGGAACGCAAACTGGGAGAAAAATAACATTACAAATTATTTACAATTACTAAGAAAGACTTTCTATTTTGAAGGTCTTTTTTTATACAATAAAAGTCACTTCTATCCGTTTAAATAGTATATAAATCACGTTTGATAAAATATTTGTAGTATTTATCTTGTTTATTATATTGATTTAATTCATTAAAAAAAACGGGAATATTAGTTTTATTAATTTGTAGAATTATAACGACAAAGTAATTCAAGTCATTAAAAAACAACATTTTAAAAATTAAACAATTATTTTAAAGTCAGAAGAATATTCGACGAATTACATAAAAATTAAAAAAAGTCAGAAAATGTAACTTGTTGAACACAAATTAATAGAAATAATATTTTTGGTTTTTGCAAAAAAATAAGGTTATATTAAGAAATTCTTACAATTAGATTGATTAAATTTGCATATTACTATTTTTTAGGCTAAAAATTATGAGTCCCATACTTTCAAGAAAACTTTCTGTTCCTTATATTGTTGCAATAGTAATTTTTGCTATTGGGATGACTTTGGTGATTTCTAGTTTTATGGATAAAAAAGAACAAACTAAAAGTATTGAATATTCAGAATCTAATAATTCTTGTAAATACAATGTAAAAAGATTAGATGGATATAGCTACATTAGGCCTATCATGTTTGTTGATGATGAATGTGAAGGCGATAACTTAGCAACTTCAAAACAAGAAGTAAATGAAATAATCCAAAACTACAAATCATTACAAGGCGTTATTTCTGCTTCTGTATATATTAGAGATTATAAAGAAGGAACATGGACATCTTTAAATGACGAAGAACAATTTGAACCAGGTTCTTTATTTAAAGTGCCGATATTGATTGCTTATTTAAAAACCGAAGAGCAAAAACCAGGTTCTTTAGATAGAGAATTGTCGTTTGATCATCCTTTTGCAATGGATAAAAATGTTGCTTTTAAATCGAAATCTATTCAATTAGGACAAAAATATAAAGTACGAGAATTACTAAAATACATGATTGCTTATTCTGATAATAATGCTACTGCGCTATTAAACAACAATTTGAAACCTGAAATTTTAACTAAATTGTTTGCAGATTTAGGATTACAAATTCCAGACATTAAAGCACAACATTATTATTTCACAGCGAGACAATATTCTCTTTTTATGAGATCTTTATATAATGCCTCTTATTTGTCTATTGATCACTCAGAACTTGCTGCAGAATTATTAAGCACCTGTGAATTTAAGGACGGTATTGTAAACGGATTACCAAAAGGGATAAAAATAGCTCATAAATTTGGAGAATCGGGCACTCCACAAGAAATGCAACTTCATGAATCGGCACTTGTATATTTAAAAGACAAACCTTATTTAATTACCATAATGACAAAAGGAAGAGACAACAAAACGTTGTCTAAACTAATTAGTGAAATTTCAGCTAAGGTTTACAATAACTTAGCTAGTCAACAATAATAATAAAACACTACTTTAAACCCTATAATAAGTCGAGCAAATTGCTCGACTTTGTTTTTTACACTATCTTGTTCTTGAATAATTGCTAATTTATTTCTTCTTTAAAACACTATCATTAAAAAAATTGTATAAAAACAAAAAAATTCACAAAAATCAACTCATAACCCTATTTTTATTCCACTTAGTTCGTTTTAAATCAAATATTTTTTAATTTTACCCTTATAAAATTAGGGTTATTGCTAAAAACAAAAAAATGAGATTGGAAAAACGTTGGATATCTGCATTTATCATTATCACTATAGTAGCTGTGACAGGATTGTTTTGGCAACATCAATCGGCTGGCTCAGATTTTAATTTGGTTGAAACTATAAACTTCGCTGATGTAGCTTGGTTGTTAACAGCATCCTGTTTAGTATTGCTAATGACGCCTGGGCTTTCTTTTTTTTACGGAGGAATGGTTGGCAAGAAAAATGTAATTTCTACTATGCTTAAAAGTTTTATTTGCCTTGGAGTAGTAAGTATATTGTGGGTAACTATTGGTTTTAGTTTATCCTTTGGAAGCTCAATTGGGTTTGATATTAATGGCGTTCATTATGGAATTATAGGAAATCCTTTAGATTTTGCATTCTTTGACCAAGTAGAAATGCAACCACACAACACCATGGCTCCAACGATTCCGTTCATTCTTTTTGCTCTTTTTCAAATGAAATTTGCTGTAATAACTCCAGCAATTATCACAGGAGCATTAGCAGAACGTATACGATTTATTTCGTTTTTACTATTTATTTGTTTGTTTACCCTTTTTATATATGCACCTTTATGCCACATGATATGGCATCCTCATGGCCTATTGGGTGGCTATTTCGGTGTAAAAGATTTTGCTGGAGGAACAGTAGTTCACATGAGTGCAGGTTTTGCTGCTCTTGCTGGTGTGATTGTTCTTGGTAAACGCAAAAATAACGAACATATTCCAACAAACATTCCGTTTGTATTATTAGGAACAGGATTGTTGTGGTTTGGATGGTTTGGTTTCAATGCTGGTTCGGCTTTGGCAGCAAATGCAACTGCTGCTATGGCTTTTGCAACAACAACGATTGCATCCGCATCTGCAATGATGACTTGGGTGTTTTTTGACCGACTTAACGGAAGACCCGTTTCAGCACTTGGAGCTTGTATTGGTGCTGTGGTTGGATTGGTTGTTATTACTCCATCAGCAGGTTATATTACTATTCCTCAAAGTGTTTTCTTTGGTTTTGTTGGAGCTATTGTTTCTAACCTAATGGTAAATTGGAAAAAATTAAAACAAATAGACGATACTTTAGATGTTTTTGCTTGTCATGGTGTTGGTGGAATTATGGGTATGATTCTAACAGCCATTTTTGCTCAAGGAGAAAATGCCAGTTTACTTCATGGTGGTTGGCATGTTTTTGGACATCATATGGTGGCATTGCTATTAGTTTCCGTTTTTACTTTTGGTGGTGCATTTTTACTTTTTAAACTGACAAATTTTATAATACCGTTAAGGGTTACAGAAGAGTCTGAAGAACTTGGATTGGATTTATCTCAGCATGGAGAAAAGTTTTAATTAATACCATTAAAATTGTATTTTTATCAAAACTTAAACCATGCAAAAAACACTTCTATTTCTTCTTTTAATTACCAGTTCTTTTACTATAAATGCTCAAGATAAAAGCAAAGAACAAATCAATACTATTTTAAACAATTGGCATAAAGCTGCTGCAAATGCAAATTTCAAAGAGTATTTTGATGTTTTGTCAGACGATGCTATCTACATTGGAACCGACGCTACAGAAAATTGGAATAAAAAGGCTTTTGAATCTTTTGCAAAACCTTATTTTGACAAAGGAAAAGCGTGGAGTTTTACCGCATTAGAGCGTCATATTTATTT
>CANCFZ010000203.1 GCA_947377425.1 Flavobacteriaceae bacterium | reverse complement strand
GGTGCCAAAATGGTAAACGCGGTTTCGAATTCGGTAGTACCAAAATTCACTGTAATTGTTGGGAATTCGTATGGTGCAGGAAATTATGCCATGTGTGGAAAAGCCTACGATCCAAGATTAATATTCGCTTGGCCAAGTGCGGAACTAGCCGTTATGGGCGGAACTCAAGCTGCAAAAGTATTAGCACAAATTGAAGCTTCATCACTAAAAGCTAAAGGTGAAGTAATTGACGAAGTAAAAGAAAAAGAATTGTTTGATAAAATCAAAGCACGATACGACGCTCAAGTTTCTCCTTATTATGCAGCGTCAAGACTTTGGACAGATGCCATCATTGATCCGCTAGAAACCAGAACTTGGATTTCTATGGGAATTGAAGCAGCCAACCACTCTCCTATTGAAAAGAAATTTAATTTGGGGGTTATTCAAGTTTAATATTAAAAGAAATTGGCATTAACTAATGAATGAAACAAATAAAAAAATATTAAAAGTAATTTTTATCATTTTGGTTGGTTTTCCATCAAGTATTTTCTTCTATATTAAAATTGAAGAGCTTATTATCGAAGATAACGGTGGCTTTGGCAATAGATATAGAAATCCTAAATTAAGTTGGTTGTTTGATTATTTCTATAATTTAAATGACTATAGATATACTGCTAATGCTCTATACTCTACTATTATGTTTATTCTAGGATTTTGTTTTGCTACATTGCTGATGCATTCTTTAAATAAATTCTTTAAATTAATTAAGTAACAAATCTTTAAAAGCTACTACTATTATATTATCCAATTATCTTTTCCAATATTATAAACAAAACATTTCAGCAATTTCCATTCCTGAAAAATTCACGTTTCCGTTCTATTATGAGCCGCATGAGTTGAGTGTTATTGCTGCCAAAGAATTGCAACACTATCTTGAAAATCAAACCGCTTTCGAACATAATTTTGGATTAGAAAAAGACCAAAACGGATTGGTTATTGGAAAAATGTTTGGGGTGTTGGTCGTTCAGAATCAACAAAAGGAACTAGGGTATTTATGGGCGTTCTCTGGAAAATTGGCGGAACAAAACTTTCATCAATATTTTGTTCCAACTGTTTTTGATATGCTTCAAGAAGATGGTTTTTACAAACAAGAAGAAGCCGTTTTAAACGAATACAATCGTAAAATTGAACATTTAGAAACTGCTTCCGATTATTTAAATAGTATTCAAAACCTTGAAAACACAAAAGCGCAAGCTGAAAACGAACTTAAAGAACAAAAGCAAAACATCAAGATTGGAAAAAAACTACGTTCCGAACAAAGAGCCAAAGCTGAAACAGAACTATCGACAGAAGCTTTTGATATCTATAAAAACCAATTAAATAGTGAAAGCCAAAAAGAAAGCATCACACTAAAAAAGATGATGCACTATTGGAATCATAAAATTGAAGCCACATCACAAGAATTAGCTGAATTTACTAATAAAATCAATACACTTAAAGAAGAACGCAAACAAAAATCAAGTGCTTTGCAACAGCAATTGTTTGAAAAATATGCGTTCTTAAATCAATATGGTAATTCTAAAAGTCTAGGTGAAATATTCGACGGAAATCCTCCTGCTGGTGCTGGCGAATGTGCGGCTCCAAAACTACTGCATTATGCTTTTCAACACCAATTGAAACCAATTGCCTTGGCAGAATTCTGGTGGGGTCAATCACCTAAATCGGAAGTTAGAAAACACCAACAGTTTTATCCGGCTTGTACTGGTAAATGTGAACCTATTTTGGCACACATGCTCGAAGGAATTACTATGGATGACAATCCTTTTCAAACCAATACAGCTAAAGGAAAAGAACTGGAACTAGTTTTTGAAGATGAACATTTAGTAGTCGTAAATAAACCAGCTGAATTTCTGTCGGTGCCTGGCAAACGAGTTACAGATTCGGTTTACACAAGAATGAAAAATCAATATCCAAATGCTACTGGACCTCTGGTGGTACATCGTTTGGATATGTCAACATCTGGTTTGCTTTTGGTAGCAAAATCAAGTGAAATCCATAAAAAACTGCAATCACAATTCATCAAACGACAAATTAAAAAACGTTATGTGGCTTTGTTAAATGGTGATATTTCAGATGAAGAAGGCTTTATCAATTTGCCTTTGCGAGTGGATTTAGATAACCGACCTAATCAATTGGTGTGCTATGAATATGGAAAATCAGCGCAAACTAAATGGGAAGTCATTAAACGCTATGATGGCAAAACATTGGTCTACTTCTATCCTATTACAGGAAGAACTCACCAATTGCGCGTACATGCAGCGCATCCTCTTGGGTTAAACACACCGATTGTTGGCGATGATTTATATGGTACTAAAGCCAATCGTTTGCATTTACATGCCGAAAGCATCACCTTTCAACATCCAATTACTAAAGAGTTGATGACGATTGCTGTAGATGCTGATTTTTAAATAATCTTATACTAAAAAAGCCCTACAATTTGTAGGCTTTATAGTTCTTTACTCCTTCATAAACTTACCGCTAATACTACCTTTATCTGTGATTACTTTGATGAAATAACTACCATTAGTTAAGTTAGAAACATCTATATTATTACTTGGATTAGAAGTCACTAACACAACTTTTCCTAATGTGTTGTAGATGCTTATTGATGATATAGCAATGTCTTTTTTGGTGTTGATATTTAATACTCCTTTTGTTGGTATTGGAGATAACGTAAAGTAATCAGTAAACACAAACTCTGGATTTACCAATGCAGCAATTGTTGTAGTTGCTGTATTTGTTACTATCGGTGCATTGTAATCAAAATATATATTAGCCGTATTGCTAAACGTATCTCCCAAAACTAAAGTGGGTTTGGTTTTTATTTTAAATGCTACATAGCCATCGTTGCTTCCAGTGGTGAAGGGCAAATTGATGTTTTGAAAGACAAACTCTACTTGATTGGTATTGGTTATTCTTGTGGTAAATGGGGCACTTCCTTTTATAGGTACTAAAGTAGTGATATCATATTTGGTAGTATCAATAATGTCCTTTACTACAATGTTTTGTGCATTGGCAGTACCCGTGTTTTCAAAACCAATCATGTAATGCACGTATTTACCAACCATGCTTGGAGCAACCGTTACTCCTTCTGAACATGTTTTATAATTTGGATCAAATGCATTAACAACCGTTTGATTTAAAATAGCAGTATTATCGATAGGAGTTTCATCTGCTAAACCAGTTACTGTAGCGTTATAATTTAAGATATCTCCAGAATTTAGTGGTGGAACTTCTACAGGTGAGTTTAAATTTAAAAACACATCAATCACTCTAGTTTCAAAGGGAGCTAGATTACTAAAGTTCCAAGTTAAATTGTTTAACGTTTGCACCGAAACGCTTGGAGTAGCCGAAACATAATCTAAAACCGCATCATTGAAAGCAAGATTTACCGTGCCACTTTGGGTGCTAGTTCCTTTGTTTTTATAAATGATTTTGTAGGTGGCATCAAAACCTGGTCTGGCTCTAATGATAGGCAACAACGCTATTTCTAAATCATTATGAACACCATTGGCAGTAATGCAAAAATCTTGTGTATAAGGACTTACTGTAGTTGGAAAAGTTACCGTTGCAGTTGTTGGTGAAACGTTAAAATAGGTTGGGTTTTCTACCGTTGGTGTTATGGTTTGCGTTCCTGATTGCACATCATAATGATAAGCACCTGTAGTATTAGATATTAAATTTCCCGAATTAGTACCGTCTGTAAAAGCTAACTTTAAATTAGGGTAATTAATATCGGTTGGAGTACATCCATTATTATTACTGTCATAATGATTATTTCCTTGAATGGTGTAAAATGTTCCGCCAGGCGTAAAACTACAATACGAATTGACATGGCAGTTAGTATAGCCATAACTCGATATTTGGGTTTGAATAGAAGCAACTTGCCCATCATCTGCACAGATATATTGTAAGTTGGGATTAGCATCAAATTCTAAAGTGTTTTCAATAGAACCGTTTTTTATAATCAATGTGTTCAGTTGATTATTGCCACAATATAAACTTTGAAGATTAGACAAGCCGCTTACATTTAAAGTAGTAAGTTGATTATTGCCACAATATAAACTTTGAAGATTAGTCAAGCTACTTACATCTATACTTGGAAGTAGATTATATTGACAATATAAAGCTTGAAGACTAGTCAAACCACTTACATTTAAACTTGGCAGTTGATTACCTGCACAATCTAAAATTTGAAGATTATTCAAGCCGCTTACATCTAAACTT
>CANCFZ010000202.1 GCA_947377425.1 Flavobacteriaceae bacterium | reverse complement strand
AAGGTGGTTATTGCGTCGGGGCTCACCTCTTCCCATTCCGAACAGAGAAGTTAAGCCCGATTGCGCAGATGGTACTGCAATTTGTGGGAGAGTATGTCGCCGCCTTTCTTTTTAAACACCCTATTCATTTATTTGAATAGGGTGTTTTTTTTATTTGAAAACCAAAATTATTCCTTTTATTATAGTATGATTCTGCCGAAGTATTGTGATGCCTCTGTTATTAAAATAGCTCAAAATGGTTTAATAGTGATTGATTATTGTTCGGGATAAGTATTGAATGACTTGAATCCAGATGGATTTACTTTTTCGTGCCATTTTTTTAGTTTTGCAAAGACTATTGTTTTATCGGTCGTCTTTTCAAAGATATTGCGAAAATCTTGAGTTAGATTATATACTCTTTAAATTTCGTGATATAATTCAAACAATAAATCGGCAAGTTCTATTTGGTTTTGCGACCATTTTGATATGTTTTTGTAAATGAAGCGGGCTTCTAGCCATTAATTGTTTAAGTGTATCTGGAGTGTTCAATAAACTGTATTGTCTTAGAGCTATCTTCGAGCGATTGACTTAAAAATATTTTGGTGAGATGAATTGGAAAAAGTGAGGTAATCTCTTTCAACTAAACGTGAAGAACTACTTTTTCTTTTGATGAGAAATAAATTCAAAAGTATTCGGCTATTATCTCGGTAATAATACTTAATAGGCAACAAACAAATCTTGTATTTCTAACAATTTAGGAAAGAAAAAATCAAATTTTAATATTTCTCCATAATTTTAAACTTAAGTTATAAAAAAAAACCGAGATGAACTCGGTGTAAAATTTTATTTTGTTGGTTTCTTTATTAAAACCGCACTATCTACAAAACGTTTCATATCGATTTTTTGATCACCATATAATTGGATTTCTGATTTTCCAGACGCATCAATTGAAAGGGAATTATTAACATTAAGGCTCAAGTTAGTGTATGCTTCGCAAGTTAATTCAGCATTTTTTACTTTTAAATTTTTACCAGCAAGATTTGCATTATTGTCCAATCTAAATTTTGCGGTTTCAACATCTCCATCAATTGTAGATTCACTTTTTTGATACATGTCAAAGGTCAAGTTTGTAGATGAAATTAATGCTTTAAGCGTAGCATTTTTTGCTAAGTTTACAATAGTGTTTTCAGCTTTTGAATTGAATTCTGCTTTAGATTTATCATCCATATAAAGTGAAATATTCTTTGATTTTGCATTTAGAAATAATTTTGAATTGTCATAACTTTTAAAAGTGATATTGTCTACTTCAATCTCTGCTAAAGCCGTTATTGAAGCATCATTTCGGGTAATAACTAACTTAAAATCGTTTGTATAGGTAACTCTAATGCTCAATTTTTTGTAACCAAAAGCACTTTTTAAAGTAGATAATCTCAGAGTTGAGCCAACCACAACGGCATCAATTGCATCATGAAGATTATCGTCGGCTTCAATTTCTAATCCACATTCGGTTCCTTTTATTAAAAATACTTCTAAGTTATCATCGACTTCTAATGATTCAAAACTTTCTATTTTTTTTATTTCAGTTGTTACAATTTTTGAACCTTTTACTTTTTCTTTTTTCTGAGAAAATGCTAACGAAGTAACGAATATTAGCAAAATTAGAACTATTGTTTTTTTCATTTTATATTTTTTTCTGTGCCAAATTTATAAAAAAGGATGTTATCTGCATTAAAATTATCTTATTGTTTTAATCGAACGCTCCATTCGAAGTCCATTTCAGAAACCAGATCGCCTTTTTCATCAACTCCAATTGACTTTAACCAAAGAGTTTCACCTTCACCAGATGCAATCGTTTTTTGAATTGCTTCTTCTATTAAATGGCCTTGATTGCAAGTAAATGTTATTCTTCCCTTAGCTTTTTTAGTAAAATTTCCTTTGTTATTGGAAACTAACATTGATATGTTTTTGCCACTTTTTTTAATTTGATACATTACTAAAGCACCAGTTGTGAGTTCTGCAGCCATCGCTTGAACTGCAAAATACATTGAGTTAAACGGATTCTGATTCAACCATTGATGTTTGACAGAAGCAACACATTTTTCAGGTGAAATTGATTTTACTCTAACGCCACACCAAAAAGCAGAAGGAAGTTTGAAAAATAAAAAAGCATTCAATTTAGTTGGTGAAAATTCCATGAAGCATTGATTTTGCTGTAAATATACAATAAATTGTAAATACTCAAACCAAATCATTTGTGTTAATAAAATGTTAAACTCAAGTACTCTGTAATACATAATACCTTTTTTTGGTTGTATCTTTGTATAAGAAATTAATAAGCTATCTATAGTATTGTTGGTTTTGAGTTTTAATCATCATCAAAAATCAAACAAAATGATCACATCTAACGAAAGAACAATTTCATCATTAACCCATTTGAGTGTTTTAACTCAATATTTTATTCCTTTTGGGAATTTTATTTTTCCAATAGTTATTTGGAGTTCTAAGAAAAATGACTCTGAATTTATAGATTATAACGGAAAGCAAACATTGAATTTTCAATTGAGTATTTTTATGTATAGTTTACTTTTATTGTTAATATCTATTCCGCTATTAATCTATGGATTTGTAAATAGTTTAACAGTCTATCCGCATTTTAATGGCAACATTGATTTTGATAATTTAGATTTTCATTCTATTTCTCATGAAAAAATAACTGGAATTATTTTAGTTGCAATTATGGGAATAGTAATTTTTGGGTTTCTAAAAATTATCGAATTTATACTTATAATCATTGCTGCTGTAAAAGCATCCAACGGAGAATATTATAAATATCCATTAACGATTCCGTTCATAAAATAATAATCATCAATAATAGCAATCATCAATCAAAAATGAATAGTTTAATCAAAAAATCAAAATCGAATCATGAACATTGAAAACACAAAAGCTCAAATGCGAAAAGGTGTTTTAGAATTCTGCATCTTATCTGTTTTAAAAGAAAAAGAAGCCTACACATCTGAAATATTAGACACCTTAAAAAGCGCAAAATTGCTTGTAGTAGAGGGAACCGTTTATCCGCTACTGACAAGACTAAAAAACGATGGATTACTCAATTATCGTTGGGAAGAATCAACATCGGGTCCACCAAGAAAATATTATGAATTGACCGAACTTGGAAAAACATTTTTAAACGAATTAAACAGTACTTGGACAGAATTGTCCGACGCTGTAAACATAATAACCAATCAAAAATAACAATCATGAACAAAACAGTAAATATTAATATAGGCGGTTTATTTTTTCACATTGATGAAGATGCATACCAAAAGTTATCAAGATATTTTGATGCAATAAAACGTTCACTTTCAAATTCATCGGGTAAAGATGAAATCATGAAAGACATTGAAATGCGTGTTGCCGAACTTTTTACCGAAAGACAAAAAAGCGACAAACATGTAATCAATAACAAAGATGTTGACGAAGTGGTTACCGTTATGGGTCAACCCGAAGATTATAGAATTGACGATGAGGCAACTGAAAGTACGTCAACAAATTTCAATTCAAAACAAAGACTTAAAAAATTATATCGCGATAAAGAACGTGGCTCTATTGCAGGCGTTTGCACAGGTTTAGGCTATTATTTCGGAATTGATGCTACTTGGATTAAAATTGTATTTTTAATTTTGTTTTTTGGATTTGGATCAGGTTTTATTGCTTACATAGTTTTATGGATAGCAATGCCAGAAGCAATTACAACCTCTGAAAAATTAGAAATGAGAGGTGAACCAGTAACAATATCCAATATAGAAAAGAAAGTTCGGGAAGAATTTGAAAATGTTTCTGATAAAATCAAAAATGTAAATTATGATGAATTAGGAAACAAAGTAAAATCGGGTGCTGAATCTGTAGGAAGTCGATTAGGTGATGTTTTCACTACTATTTTTGGAGCTTTTGCTAAAGTTCTAGGAGCAATTATTGTGGTTTTGTCATCGGTTTCACTTTTCGGAATTTGCATTGCAGCTATTGTAGCGATGTTTTCGGCTTCATTGCCACAAAATACGCTAATCAATCATTTTAGAACGCCATTAGGATTAGAAACACCAATTTGGATTCAAGGAATTTTATTTCTATTAGCATTCGGAATTCCATTTTTCTTCTTACTAATTTTAGGATTGAAATTATTGGTAACTAATTTAAAATCAATTGGAAATATTGCAAAATACACATTATTAGCCATTTGGATTATTGCAGTTGGAATATTAATCTCTTTTGGAATAAATGAATTTACACAAATTTCT
>CANCFZ010000201.1 GCA_947377425.1 Flavobacteriaceae bacterium | reverse complement strand
AAACTGTTTGGCACCGCCTTTAAGAGCAGTTACACCGACAACAGCCCACTGCCCGATGCAGGAGCCACACAACTCTGGAAATACAAAGCCATTTACCTATGGCAAGACAAAGAAACTGGGTTTTGGAGCAATGAAGCAACAGTAGTAGTCTCAGGATAACACAGAAAAAAAAGAAACACCTTTGGCAACCAAAGGTGTTTCTTTTTTGGGTTACCACTAGTTTATAAAATAGAGTAGTAGGGATGTTAAATAAATAGTATATTTGGAGGATAATGTTTGAAGTTTGTTAGACTTATACACCCAAATAGGGGTAGATATGTATGATTTTGTCAGACTTATATTCAAGTTATAGCCAATTACTGAGAAACCCAACTATGAAAATAAAACTTTTAATATTTATTTTTTTGAGCAATATAATTTATTCTCAAAATAATTATTTTGAATTAAAGACTTTTAAAACATCTGAGATTCCTACCATTGAAACAAAATTCAAGTCGAAAAAATTTATTCAAACGCAGAAAATTGTGTATTTTGACGAAGAAAGTAATGTATCACCGCCTATAAATTATGTTCGTAAAGCAACCGATAATTTTCCAACTGCAACAATAGAATATTTTTATTCTGCAAAAGATAGTATTGTAAAATCTGTAACGATTGATTGGAAGCTAAATATAGACGAAAAACTAAGTCAACAAGACAAAGTCGAAAAATATAATGCCTCATTTGACAATCTTATTCTATCTATGACTAATATTTTGGGCATACCAAATCCAAATCAAGGAAACTTAACTGAGATAGAATCACCAGTTGCAAATGACAAGACAATTAATTATGAAAGAAAGGTTGTTTGGAACACAAATGGAAAAACGATTATCACTACTATAGTTTGGGCTGAAAATCATGGACACCAAATGATAACAACTATAAAATAGATTGTAACTAGCTATAACACTTGCTAAAACTTATGGCTACTTTTTCGGTAAAATGTCCGTTTACTTTTCATAACTTTGCTTGGTTGGTTATGAAAAAAAACCAGATAGCGCATTCTATGATAAAAAACAAATATAATTATTAAATTTATGATGCAAATTTATAAGTATTTATAAATGGTGTTTTTCTGTTTACAACAGCAAAAACCCTGCTTATAAGTTTTCCTCTAATTTTAATTTTGAAATGTCAATTCAGAGCTGCCAAGTCTAAAAAACTAAATTATCCTTTAGTAAAGATTATTTTTTGGGTAGTAGTACCCTTTTCGGTAGTTACTTTTAGTACATAAACTCCCGATGTAAAATCTTCAATAGACAATTGCACATGGGAATTGTTTTGTGAAGCAGAAAAAACAGTTCTTCCGTTAATGTCTATAATTTCAGTAAACAAGATGTTGGTTTTAGACGTTAAGTTTAGAAATTTAGAAGCTGGATTGGGGTATAAAACAATAGTGTTATCTATATAATCATTTTCAATAACTGCTAACGGTGAAATGGTTATTAAATTACTAGTTTGTGAACCTCCCAAAATACAATAGTATTCATCGGTCAACACACAATCAATTACATCGCCATTTACCAAAGTAGCGTCAACATATTCGGGTGTATTGATTCCGACCGGCAAACCATTTTTAATCCATTGATAATTAAAAAGCGAACCATTTGTAGTAAATGTTGAAGTAGTTACGGTAGAATAAAAAGTTACCGTTTGCCCTAATGTAATAGTATTACTAGGAAAAGCATATATAATAATATCCTTAGCATACGGCACTCCAGGATTTGGAGTAGATGAACTACAATCGCAGGTATCACCAATCATATCGGCGTCATTATCCATCTGCATCGGATTGGATGTTATGATGCAATTGTCAAAATTATTGGGTTCGCCATCACCATCAACATCAGACGAAACCGTTACTAGCGTAGTGCTACTTATCGCGCCAATATTGGCAGTTATTATGGAAGTTCCAAGATTAGTATTGGTAATAATTTCACCTCCAAAGGCAGTACCCACTCCAAAAGGGTAGGCTTGCCCAGAACTATAGGCTTGCACAATTGTTGGACTACCGCTTGTCCAAATACAACTTCCTGTTATATTTTGGGTATGATTATCGGCATAAACACCAATGGCTCTTAATCCATAGGTAGTGCTTTGTGGCAAAATAGGATTAACAGCAATGATATGAATGGACACCAACTGACAATAAACAACGTTGGTCATCACAAAAAAAAGAGACATAAATAAAAGTTTAGTTTTCATGGTTTACAATTTAAAGTTTTTGATACATCAACTAGAGTTTAAATTTGTTACTCTTGTTTTGAAACAATTTTCAGTTGAAAGATACTTTATTTAATTGGACTTTTCTGTTTAATTAGTAGAATGTTACGCACTTTGCAACTTCCAATTGCTATTCTGCCTTTACTGAGTGGGCTTTTGTGTTAAATAAATCAGTCATTAGTTGGTGTAAACTATTTTTATATATTTACGATAGGAATAGAGCAAGATTCAATTGTTGCAAAAACACAAAAAGCTACTTCAAAATTGTAGAGGCTTCTTTTGATAGAATCTTAAATAGAAACAGTAGGATAAGTAAAAATGAAAAAAAGCACCATTATAATTTTAATATTATTTTCAATAAACGCTTTAGCGCAATCCAAAATGCGTCCTGTTGAAGAGTTGATAAATACAAACGATTCAGGTTGGCCATTAGTAAAAGAATGGATAGCATCGGCTAAAAACAAAGTTGAAATTCTTACTGTTGACAAACAAAAGGCAAAAGAAGCGTTGTATAAAATTCAAGTGACGACACGTTCTCCAATGGGATCTATAGTATATGAAACAGGAGGGATTTTAATTGATAACGGTTGGATTAGAATTTTGGGTTCTGGAAGCGAAAAACTAAAAAGAAGTTTACCCGATTGGAATCTTAAAAAGGGAATAAATGAGTTTGGACACGCCTCTTCCTTTTTGCTTGTAGCCGACGATGCACTAGGAGGGTTTTTCATATTGAATGGCGGCGGACTTGGCACAGACTTGGGTAAGATGTATTATTTTGCTCCCGACACTTTAGAATTTGAACCACTGGATTTAACCTATACCGAATTTTTATCGTTTTGTTTCAATGATGACCTTAACGAATTCTATAAAGGATATAGATGGAACAACTGGAAAGAAGATGTTGCCACATTAGATAGTGATAAAATATTCAATTTTATTCCCTACTTGTAGACTAAGGAAGGCAAAGACATTGAAAAATCATCAAGAAAAGAAGTTCCTGTTGAAGAACAATACACACTGAATTTATACTATAGAAAGCAACTTGGAATTGATTGATAAAAAAATCAGTTATATAAATTGAATTGCTTTCTAAAATGAACAAACTAATAACAACTTAAACTAAAACAGAATGAAAAAAGTATTTTTTATAATTGCTACTCTTGGAAGCATCACCCTTTCAAAAGCACAAACAATTGAATCGGGAAGTCATAGCACCATTGGATACATTAAGAACGATGGCACTATAGAAAACAGCAGCCATTCAACATGTGGTTACATTAAGAGTGATGGCACTATTGAAAATAAAAGCCACAGCACCATTGGTTATATCAAAAGCGATGGCACTATTGAAAATCAAAGCCATTCCACTGTTGGTTATGTAAAAAATGATGGAACTGTAGAAAACAGCAGCCATAGTACTATTGGATATATTAAGAATGATGGTACAGTAGAAAACAGTAGTCATAGCACTATAGGACATGCAAACAACATTAAAAAAGAATGGGCTGCAGTATCTTATTTCTTTTTTAAGTTCAATTAAACTTGAAAGAAATTTAAAACCAATGGCTCTAAATTAGAACCCTCTCTAAAGATAAAGTAGTCACCATACTGATGCTGTAGGTAATACCGACTATAACCAACAACTTTCACAAAAAACAGTAAAAGCCGTTGCCGACTATTTAATCAGCAAAGGCTTTTAAAATTTCAATATAATTTGAAATATTTATTTAATCTAAAGTAATTTTTTCGTCATTAAAAAAAGTTTTAAGTTCGGGTTTGTTTAGGGTGAATGAAATTAGCCATTTGGTTAAGTGTTCAATTTCAAAAGGCATCAAACTTCTTTTAGCATGTTGCAATGCTTTTTTGAATTTCAAAGGATTTTCACTAACTGTTTCTAAAACAGATTTAGTGTAATAGTAATTAATAGTAGCCATTTTTTTAAGATTTTGGGGTTATCTTTTCGTTATACAAATTTAGTTATTTAAGATGCAAACAATAAAATTTTCGATTAAAGTGCCTCAACTGTCGATTAAAAATAGTAAAATGTCGATAAAC
>CANCFZ010000200.1 GCA_947377425.1 Flavobacteriaceae bacterium | reverse complement strand
AAATGCGATTTTCAAGTCCCCATCTTTCAACCCAACTAAAACTACAATTTTTAATTTATCAAGTATTCATTACTAAAAAGTAGTATATTTGAACTTATGAAAGTTGGTTTGTGAAAAATTTAGGTTTTTAGACGAACTGACGTTAGCAGATATAGTATGAAAAACGAACATCAAAACATATTAGAATTAATTCCTAAAGATAAAGGAGATTATGATACTGCACAAAATCTAAAAAAATATAATGTTGCGGAATTAAAATCAATCATACCAGAATTATTAGAATGGATTCAAGATATGAATTGGCCGATTTCAGGAATTGTTGCTGAATATTTAGTAGATAATTTTAGTGAAATAGAACACGAAATATTTCCAATACTCAACAATAACGATGATATTTGGAAATGGAATGTTATAAATATTTTTAAAAATTTGATTAAAGATGAAAACAGTATTGCCGTTATAAAAAGAATTGCTGAAAATCCAACAGAAATGGAAAAGAATGAAGATTTAGATTTGTTATGTAAAGAGGTAATTGAAAAACGAAAATGGTAAAAACACAAAAAAATAAATGGAAAATCGGGTTTTGGATGTATTTTACAATTTCAATAATTTTAATTCTATACTTTTTTGCAAAAAATAATAGTAATGAAGTTACTTTAGCATTTACAAAAATGGATAAAATTCTAATTGAACAAGATTTAAAAATGATTTCTGAAATTGTAAATAATACAGATTTATCAAAACCAAAAATCTTAAATGAAATTACAAAAGACAAACTATATAAAATTGAAAAAATAGAGAATAACAAAATTGAATTTGGAAGAATAATTTTGAAATTTAAAAATGAAAAATTAGAAAAAATTGAAATCAAAAAGAGTGAAGTTGATTTTTTGCTAAATGGAAAATAGAAATAAATAAAAAAAACCAGATGGCGCGGATATATCCACGTCAGATATCGCGGAATTGCATTTCGTGACCACAATCAAAATAAAGCCACAATCACATCCAAACGATGTGATTTTTTTTACTTTATCCTTCATCATCCTAATTTTTAATTCTTAACAATTGTTGATAAATTTCAATCATTTAATTCCAAATTAGCTTGTCTTCTTTTTATTGAAAGTAATACATTTGGTAACCACGAAATAACAATAAAATGAGAATAGAAACCGAACTGAAATTAGGATTTAAAGATGTAATGATAAGACCCAAACGTTCTACGCTAAACAGCAGAGCACAAGTGTCTTTAGAACGAGAATTTAAGTTCAAACACAGTACAGCAACTTGGACAGGCGTTCCTATTATGGCAGCCAATATGGATACCGTTGGAACTTTTGAAATGGCGTTGGCATTAGCAAAAGAAAAACTATTCTCGTGCATTCATAAACATTATACGTTACACCAATGGAACGATTTTGTTAAAAATGCACCTAGTGATATTTGTGATTATATTGCGGTTAGCACAGGAACTGGCAAAGCAGATTCTAAAAGAGTAGCCGAGATATTTGAACACAACCCACAACTTAAATTCTTATGTATTGATGTAGCTAATGGATATTCCGAGCATTTTGTGAATTTCTTACGTCAGATGCGCAAACTATTTCCAGATAAAGTAATTATTGCTGGGAATGTAGTTACTGGCGAAATGGTAGAAGAATTGCTTTTAGAAGGTGCCGATATTGTAAAAGTTGGAATAGGACCAGGTTCGGTTTGCACCACAAGAGTGAAAACAGGAGTAGGGTATCCTCAATTGTCTGCCATTATAGAATGTGCCGATGCTGCTCACGGATTGGGTGGACACATCATTAGTGATGGTGGTTGTTCAACTCCCGGAGATGTTTCTAAAGCATTTGGAGCCGGTGCCGATTTCGTAATGTTGGGTGGTATGTTGGCAGGACACAACGAAAGTGGTGGTGAATTAATTGAAATCAAAGGAGAAAAATACAAATTGTTTTACGGCATGAGTTCGGAAACCGCTATGAAAAAACACGTTGGTGGCGTTGCCGAATACAGAGCCAGTGAAGGTAAAACAGTACAAGTACCTTTCAAAGGTGCTGTTATTGATACGTTACATGATATATTGGGAGGCATCAGAAGTACCTGTACTTATGTAGGTGCGTCCAAACTAAAAGAACTGACCAAAAGAACTACCTTTATCAGAGTATTAGAACAAGAAAATAGAATCTTTACTAAGTAATCAATACTAAAATGCCCAACAACGAAGCTTCTTTCTTTAAATTCTGTCCTAATTGTGCGTCACAAGACGTGACGTATGTCAACAACTTCAAGTTCCATTGTAAGTCGTGTGACTTTGTTCTGTATCATAACATTGCTGCAGCTGTGGCCATAGTTTTTACTTACCAAAATCAAATTCTGTTTACTGTTAGAAATGTTGAGCCTGATAAAGGAAAACTAGATTTACCAGGAGGCTTCATAGATCCAAATGAGAATGCTGAAGAAGCTGCTTGTCGCGAAATACAAGAAGAATTGGGATTGCACATTACTCCAAGTGATTTAAAGTTCATCACAACAGCACCCAATAATTATTTATACAAAACAGTACCTTATAGAACGATGGACATTATATTTGAATGTCAATTAGCATCCAAAGAAATTTCAATCAATGCCGAAGATGAAATAAAAGACCTACTTTGGATAGAACGCACTGAAATCGATTTGAATAAAATAGGTTTTGCATCCATCAGAAAAGTAATTGGAGAACGATATACGAATTAACTAAAAAACTAAACCACCATTATTAAAAAAATTAAACCGCAGATTCACAAATTATTTTTAAAACTATTTTGTATTTAATTAGTTATAATTAGTGAAATTTGTAACAAAAGTGAATCTGTGTTAATCTGTGTAATCCGTGGCTAAAAAAAATATGCAAAGCGAAAACCCTCCATCAATAACCACTTCGGGCTTTTTCTACAAAAACCCTTCTTTAAAGATAAAGGAGTTTCGTGCGTTTCTAGGTACTCGATTGGGAGTCATCTTTGCGTTGAACATGCAGTCAACCATTCTGTATTTTTGGGTTTATCATATTACTAATAATAAATTATCACTGGGATTTGTTGGATTGGCTGAGGTTATTCCAGCCATAGGTTGTTCTTTAATTGCAGGACATTATGTCGACCAAAGCGAGAAACGTAAAATGGTCATTACTTGTCTTTCGGGTTATTTGATTACGGCTATTTGTTTGTTTAGTTTAGCCTTGCCAATGGCTGAGAAAAACCTAACTGTTTCAGTAATTGTGGGATTAATTTACCTCTTCGTATTCATCGGTGGTGTCTTGCGTTCGTTTTTTGCGCCTTCCATGTTTTCGTTATTCGGATTGGTTGTTCCAAGAGAGCATTTTCCTAATGCAACCAGTTGGAGTAGTATGTCATGGCAAATGGGAGCCGTGTTAGGCCCTTTAGTGGCAGGTGGATTTATTGCTTTGTTTGGTATTGCTTCCGGACTTTTTGCTGTGGTTTGTGTGTTGCTAACGATTTACATTCCAATACTTTTAATAAAGGTTAAACCCATCCTCAAAAAAGAAAAAGAACCTATTTTACAAAGTATAAAAGAAGGCTTGAAATTTGTGGTTAGAACTCCAACCTTATTAGGAGCACAATTACTAGATATGTTTTCAGTATTGTTTGGAGGTGCTGTCGCATTATTGCCTGTCTATCAAAAAGAAATCTTGCATGTTAACGAAATGGGCTTCGGAATCCTTCGTGCCGCACCCGGAATAGGTGCCTTACTCACTTTAGGACTATTAGCTTTCTTGCCTTTAAAAAGCACTCCCGGAAAGAAACTATTTCTCTGTGTCACCGGATTTGCCTTGTCTATTATTGTATTTGGAATCTCCACCAACTTCTATCTTTCTTTTGCAATGCTTCTATTATCGGGGATGTTTGATGCCGTGAGTGTGGTCATTAGAAGTACAATTCTACAATTGGTAACTCCTGATGCAATGCGCGGTAGAGTATCCGCTGTAAATACTATTTTTGTAAGCTCTTCTAATGAGTTTGGTGATTTTGAAAGCGGTGTGATGGCACATTGGTTAGGTACCGTTAGAGCAGTGGTAACTGGCGGTGTACTTACATTAGGCGTTATCGCCTTCACTTATGCGAAAGTTCCCAAATTGCGAGACTTTTCTTTTGAAGATAAAAAAGAATAGTAATTTCTTTTCTTTTTTAACTAATCAATTAGTAGTAGAAGCACTAACTTTGTAAAAAAGAAAAGATGACCGACAAACAAATACTACTTCAATTAGAAAAATGTGCTGATGCAAATGACTTTAAAGGTTTTGAAATCCAGTTAGAGGAATTGTTCAAAGTGACCGATGATGCTAACGCTAGTTT
>CANCFZ010000199.1 GCA_947377425.1 Flavobacteriaceae bacterium | reverse complement strand
GATTTTGAGCCAATTTGTTTACTTGGTAAAAGCTGGGAAATAATAAAATTAGATTTTTATGAATTTGTTGGGAAATAAAACTTTATCAATTTTAAATTAGAACTTTTAGTAGCATCACATTAAATCTTTTGTTAAACATCTTCTGCCATCTTGTCAGATTTTACAATTTAGTATTATCTTTGCAAACTGATTTTTACTAATCAATTTTATGGAAAAGGAAATTAACGAGAAAATACAAGGCCAAAGTTTGGTTTTGGAACACAAAGAAGAAAATTCTAAAAAGCTTTTTATTGAAAGTTATGGTTGCGCAATGAATTTTGCTGATAGCGAAATTGTAGCGTCAATATTAACGCAACAAGGTTATAATACTACTCAAAATTTAGAGGAAGCTGATTTGGTTTTAGTAAACACATGTTCCATTAGAGATAAAGCAGAGCAAACTATTCGCAAACGTTTAGAAAAATATAATGCCGTAAAACGCAGCATCAATCCCGGAATGAAAGTTGGGGTTCTAGGTTGTATGGCAGAACGATTGAAAGACCAGTTTTTGGAACAAGAAAAAATCGTTGATTTAGTTGTTGGGCCCGATGCTTACAAGGATTTACCGAATCTTTTGAAAGAAGTTGAAGAAGGTCGCGATGCTATAAACGTAATTTTATCTAAAGATGAAACCTATGGTGACGTTTCTCCTGTTAGACTAAACAGTAACGGAGTTAACGCTTTTGTATCCATCACTCGTGGTTGTGATAATATGTGTACGTTTTGCGTAGTGCCTTTTACTCGTGGTAGAGAACGCAGCCGTGAACCACAAAGTATAATCGAAGAAATTCAGGATTTGTGGAACAGAGGTTTCAAAGAAATTTGTCTTTTAGGGCAAAATGTAGATAGTTATCTTTGGTATGGTGGCGGATTGAAAAAAGATTATGATAAAGCCACAGAAATGCAAAAAGTTACTGCTGTTGATTTTGCACAATTATTAGAAATGTGTGCAATTCAGTTTCCTAAAATGCGTTTTCGTTTTTCGACTTCAAATCCACAGGATATGAACGAAGAAGTATTGCATATCATTGCAAAATATGACAATGTTTGCAACTACATTCACTTGCCGGTTCAAAGCGGAAGTACTAGAATTCTTAAAGAAATGAACCGTCAGCACACTCGTGAAGAATATATGAAATTGATTGATAAAATCAAACGAATTATTCCGGATTGTACAATTTCACAAGATATAATTACAGGATTTCCAACAGAAACAGAAGAAGACCATCAAGATACCATGTCATTAATGGAATATGTAAGATATGATTTTGGATATATGTTTTCATATTCGGAACGACCAGGAACATTGGCTGCCAGAAAAATGGAAGACGATGTGCCAGAAGAAGTTAAAAAAAGAAGATTACAAGAAATAGTTGACTTACAACAAATTTTAAGTGAAGAAAGAACTTCACGCTTTGTAGGACAAACAGTTGAAGTTTTAATCGAAAGAGAATCAAAAAAATCAAAGGCACATTGGTCAGGAAGAATTTCTGAAAATATGGTAGCCGTTTTTCCAAAAGAAAATTATAAACCAGGCGATTTTGTAATGGTGAAAATAAATAATTGCACCACAGCAACATTGATTGGCGAAGCGGTTGGATATAGTGATATGAATTAATTTATAGCCACAGATTCAAAGATTGTTTAAAATTATGGAAAAAGAGATTGTTATAAAACCACATTTTGTTTTTAAAGACTATTTTAAAGCTAATTTATTTTTAGCTTTGAACAACCCATTTTACTACATTATGTTGCCTGTAAGTTTCTTTTTTTTATGCTTTGATATTTATAAAATGACTCAAGGCTCAAAAAAATTTATTGAATTATTATATTTTCCTGATGTGATTTTCATTTTATTACCAATTCTAATTTTAATTTCAGTTTTTAAGCTTACTAAAGCTAGATTATCAAATATAAAATTGAAAGAAAATATTTTCATCAAATTTAATAATGAATATCTTGAAGATGCTGGCGAAAGTTTTAATATGAAATATTTTTGGAAAGACATTTTTAAAATTGTAGAAAAGAGAGAATGGTTTTTGATTTATATAGATAAAAAGTGTGCAAAAGTTATCAGAAAAGCTGACCTTAAAGACAATCAATACAACGAATTAAAAGAACTTTTTAATTCATTAAATATAAAAAAGAGTTTAAAATAAACTAACAACAATTTAATCACCGATAATGAAATTAAAAAATCTGTGAATCTGTGGCGATAAAAAAATATGGAATCAGTTCAAAACATAAAACAACGATTTGAAATTATTGGGAACGACCCAAAACTCAATCGTGCCGTAGAAAAAGCCATTCAGGTTGCTCCAACTGATATTTCGGTGTTAGTAGTTGGAGAAAGTGGCGTTGGAAAAGAAAGTATTCCTAAAATTATACATTCACTTTCACACAGAAAACACGGAAAATATATTGCAGTAAACTGCGGTGCCATTCCAGAAGGAACCATCGATAGTGAGTTATTTGGACATGAAAAAGGTTCGTTTACTGGCGCAACATCTACACGTGAAGGCTATTTTGAAGTTGCCGATGGCGGAACAATTTTCCTAGATGAAGTTGGCGAATTACCGTTGACAACACAAGTTCGTTTGCTTCGTGTTCTCGAAAATGGCGAATTCATAAAAGTAGGTTCTTCACAAGTTCAAAAAACCAATGTTCGAATTGTGGCTGCCACAAATGTCAATTTATTTGATGCCATCGAAAAAGGGAAATTCCGTGAAGATTTGTATTATAGATTGAGTACGGTTGATATTCTTTTGCCGCCTTTACGTGATCGAAAAGACGATATTCATTTGTTATTTAGAAAATTTGCTTCTGATTTTGCTCATAAATATAAAATGCCAGCCATAAAATTAGAAGACGAAGCCATTCCCTATCTACTAAAATACCGTTGGAGCGGAAACATCCGTCAATTGCGAAATGCTGCCGAACAAATTTCGGTTCTCGAAACCAAACGTGATATTTCTTTAAAAACCTTACTGTCTTATTTACCACAAGATGGAAGCCATTTGCCAAGCGTCATAAAAGACAAAAAAAGTGAAAGTGATTTTTCTACCGAACGTGATATTTTGTACAAAGTATTGTTTGATATGAAAAGCGACTTGAATGATTTAAAGAAATTGACTTTAGAATTAATGAAAAACGGCTCTAAAGTTCAGGATATTAATCCGAATTTAATTCAGAAAGTATACGGAAAATCAGATGAAGATACGTTTTTTGAAGAACAACCACGAACCAATTCAATCGCAACAAACAACGAATCCGAGCAAGAAGAATTTGAAGATGATGAAGACGACAACAACTATCTTTTTGCCGAAACTGTCGAAGAAGAAGAAATTTTAAAATTAGAAAAAAAAGAAATTGAACTTATCAAAAAATCATTAGAAAAAAACAAAGGCAAACGAAAAGCTGCTGCCGATGAATTGGGAATTTCTGAACGAACATTATACAGAAAAATCAAACAATACGATTTGTAATTCCTTTGTGTAAGGTTTAACATTTTATCACATAAAAAAATATATCTTTGAATTTTAATTTCTAGATGAAAAACATAAAATACATAACATTTTTTCTAATTGCACTAAGTTTTTCAGGCTGTAGTGTGAAATATAATTTTACAGGAACAGGAACAATTGATGCTAAAACATTTCAAGTAAATTATTTTCAAAATAATGCTCCGCTAGTCCAACCCGGAATTGAGAGAACTTTTACATTAAAACTCCAAGATATTATTCAAAATCAAACCAATTTGAACTTGACTAATACTAATGGCGATTTATTATATGAAGGTGAAATAACTAGTTATTCCATAACCCCAATGTCAGCTACAGCAAGCCAAACTGCAGCACAAAACCGATTAACAATAACTATAAATGTTCGATTTATAAACCATAATAAAGAAGCAGATAATTTTGAAAAACCGTTCTCTTTTTATTATGATTATCCGGGTACCGATCAATTAGTAGGATCAAACTTATCGTCTGCTCTCGATGTTATTTTTGAAAGAATAACCCAAGATATTTTCAACGAGTCATTAGCAAAATGGTAAAATGAACATAACCGATTATACTTATTTAATTAATAAACCTGATGCTATCAACGAGCGTCAAAGTAGTGCTTTGGAAAAAATTGTGGAAGAATTTCCTTATTTTCAAAGTGCACGAGTTTTGCGATTGAAACATTTGTATAATCAAGATAGTTTTAAATACAATTACGCTCTAAAAGTAGCCGCTGCATTCACAACCGACCGAAGTGTATTATTTGGTTTTATTACTTCTGATAGTTTTGTAACCGTTCAAAACGGACT
>CANCFZ010000198.1 GCA_947377425.1 Flavobacteriaceae bacterium | reverse complement strand
ATTTTAAAACAAAAAACCCGAATATTGCTATTCGGGTTTCGTGGTACCTCCAGGGATCGAACCAGGGACACATGGATTTTCAGTCCATTGCTCTACCATCTGAGCTAAGGTACCGTTACAATTTTAAAGCATTACTGCTTGTTGATTGCGGGTGCAAATATAGAATGATTTTTAATTTATCCAAAACAATTTTTAAAAAAAATCTATTTGTAACTTTGCGACATTAAATTAATAACTATGCTATTAGCCATCGATGTAGGAAACACACAAATCAAAACTGCTGTATTTGAGCAGAATACACTGTTACAGAAAGATAGTATAGCTTATCCAGATTGGGAAAATGAAGTAAAAAATACTTTGAAAAACTTTCCTAAAATCAAAAATATGGTGGTTGCATCGGTTGGAAACCTCAAAAAAGAAGACTTTTTGAATCTTTCATCAGATGTAAAAGTTTATTTTATATCAAACGAAAGCAAGTTTCCGTTTCAAAATTTATACAGTACTCCAAACACACTTGGAATTGATAGAATGATATTAGCTACTGGCGCAGTACTACAATTTCCAAATAAAAATAGATTGGTGATTGATGCTGGTACTTGTATTACCTATGATTTTATTGATGAAAACAATAATTATCTTGGAGGAGCAATTTCTCCCGGAATTAGACTACGATATGAATCATTACACAATTATACCGCTAAATTGCCGTTATTGATTAAAGAAATTCCTGAAAAATTAATTGGTAATTCTACAAATCAATCCATTCATTCTGGAATAATTAATGGCGTTGCTATGGAAATCGATGGTTTTATTAACTCTAATTTAGGTGAAAATGATAACTTTATCATAATTTTAACTGGTGGAGACTCAGATTTTTTGGCTAAACGATTAAAAAATACCATATTTGCCAATCCAAATTTTCTTTTAGAAAGTTTGAACCAAACTTTTCAATACAATCACAATGATTAAAAAAATTATAGTAAGCATTTGTTTACTTTTTTCGCTGGTTTCATTTGCTCAACAAGGTACTTCTTCTCCTTATTCTTATTATGGCATTGGTGATGTCCGATTTAAAGGAACAATAGAAAATCGTTCTATGGGCGGGTTGTCTATACTCCCAGATAGTATTCACATGAATATTCTAAATCCAGCTATGTATTCAAGTTTAAAGTTAACTACTTTTTCCATTGGAGGAACGTTTGCAGCAACTAAACTTAAAACGAATTCGCAAGATGAAAAAGCACAACGTACTACTTTAGATTATTTAGCAGTTGGAATTCCATTAAAAAAATTAGGAATTGGGTTTGGTTTAATTCCTTATTCATCAGTTGGATACAATATAAAAAACACACTATACGATTCTCCTAATAGTATGAAAACAGATAATTACTATTATGGCAATGGTGGAATAAACAAAGTTTTCTTAGGCTTTGGATTTCAATTGACTAAAAAATTGAGTTTTGGTGCTGATGCTCAGTATAATTTCGGTAAGATTACTACAAAAAGTATATCTGAAAGATTTCTTAATGTAGGAACTGCTGCTGATGGGTCTCCAATTTATGACCAAGTTCAATATGGAAGTAGAGAGGTCAATATATCGAATGCAAATGGAGCTAATTTTAATGCAGGTTTGTCTTATCATTCGAAAATATATAAAAATATTTCTATCTTTTCAAGCGCAACCTATTCTCCTGAATCTAAATTAAATTTAGGAAACAGTAGAGCTATTGCTGTGGTTCAGTCCATTGCAGGAACAAATGATGTGGCAATAGATACTCCGTTAGATGTTTCTATGGCGAGTACAAAATTAAGATTACCTGCAAAATATAGTTTTGGTTTGGGAATTGGCGATGCAAAAAAATGGGTAGTTGGTTCAGAATTGACAATTCAAAAATCAAGTAATTTTGGAAATCGTTTTAGCGATATCAATAATGTTACATATGAAAATGCTACAAAATTTACTTTTGGAGGTTATTATATTCCAAACTATAAATCATTTACTCATTATTTTGATAGAGTAGTTTATAGAGGTGGTTTTAGATATGAAAATACAGGTTTGGTTATTAATAGCCAACCAATAAACGATGCTGCTTTAACATTAGGTTTAGGAATGCCTTTACGAGGTGTTTTTTCAAATATTAATGTTGGGTTTGAATTAGGAAATAGAGGAACCAAAGCAGCTGGATTAGTAAGAGAACATTATATGAATTTCAGTATTGGCTTATCATTAAATGATAAATGGTTCCAAAAATCAAAATACAACTAATTATAATATTTTACCAACATGAAAACTAAATTGATTATTCTGTTTGTACTTGTTTTGGCTCAATTTGCTATAGCTCAAGAGGTAAACTGTGCTGAAAAAGAAAGTCAATTGAGTAAGTTTGTTGTCAATAAAGAATTTCAAAAGGCATCTGATGTTTGGAATGAAATTAAAGTTTCATGTGCAACATCTAATGAAAATATTTATTTGCTTGAAAGCAGAGTACTTCAGTATAATATTGAAATGGCTAGCCATGAAAACAAAGAAAAAGAAGTCCGTGAATTAATCAAGCATTATGATTTGTATGATAAAAATTTCCCTATAAATACCAACGGAAATTTTGTGAAAAGAGCTATGGCTTTGTATGATAACAAAATAGATGCTAACGTTGAAATTTATGGTTATTTAGATCAAGCATTCAATTTGCAAAAGAACACTTTCAATAATCCACAAGCATTATTTACTTATTTTAAGCTGTATTTTGATAAATATAATTCAGAAAAAACTCCAGTTGCTACTGATAAATTAATTTCTAAATATGTTGATGTTACTTCATTAGTAAATGCTAATATTCAAAAATTATCTTTCAAATCAGATGAGTATGAAAGAGTTCTTCAAGGAATGAATTCTTTAATGAATAGATTGTTGACTTGCGATAACTTGCTGCCTTACATTAAGTACAACTTTACTGCTGATAAAACAAATGTTGATTGGTTGTCTTCTGTTGGAGAAACATTATTGAGCAAATGTCCAAATTCGCCAATATTTGAAGCGGTTGGATTAAATCTACATCAATTAAAACCATCCTCTAGGTCAGCTTATTATTTGGCGACGTATTATTTGAATACGGCTCAACAAGATAAAGCAACAGAATTTTACACACAATCAGCGTCATTAGAAACTAACAAGTTAGAAAAAGCAACAACTTGTTATACTATTGCATCCATTTTATCAACATCTGATAGGGAAAAATCTAAAGAAATGGTGTTAATGGCTATAGAAAACAATCCTTCTAACGGAGCTTATTATATTTTCTTAGCCAATTTATATGCAAATGGTATGAACCAATGTGCGTTTACTGAATTGGATAAAAAAGCAATCTATAAATTGGCTTCTAATACTGTTTTAAAAGCAGCTCAAGTTGAGCCAAGATTAAAACCAACGGCAGAACAAATGTCAAAAGACTATTTAAAAAATGTAGTTTTTGACGCTAAAGCAAAAATGAAGCCTGTTAAATTGGGTTGTTGGATAAATCAAGCCGTTCAGTTTTAAAAAGATGATTGCTATCTCAAGAAAAAGTAGTGTTTTCCTGTCAACGGCTGTTGCTGTTTTTATACTATTTTCTTGTGAAGGTAATTTTAAAGAAGTTCAGAAATCAACTTTTGCCGAATTTACTCCAAGTGGTGAAGCCGATTCAATTAACATAAAATATACTGATTCTGGACGAATTAAATCCATTCTCATCAGTCCAAAAATGATGGATTATGCTACAGTTGAATTTCCATTTACCGAATTTCCAAAAGGTGTAAATGTAACTTTATATGATGAAAATGGTAAAAAGACTTTTGTTACTGCCAAGTATGCCGTTACTTTCAAAAACACCAATTTGATAGATTTGCAAGGAAAAGTCAAAATCACCAATGAAACTGGACAAATATTTGAAACCGAACAATTGTATTTTGATCAAAAAAACGAATGGTTTTATACCGAAAAAAGATATAAATTTACAGACCCAAAAGGAATTTCCTATGGTGAAGGCGTAGATTTCAGCAAAGATTTTAAAATAATCAACTCTCAAGTAATTTCTGGGGAAGTTGACAATACAAATTAAATATGAAATCGCCATTAACAACAAGTTTGTTGCAAACAAACACCGATAAATTATAGCGATACCATACATCACCTCTGATAAATAAATTTTTATATATATGAATTACTTAAATATTACAAAATATGTTTATTTGGCTGTTGCAGCTTTTATGTTTTATGATGCTTACACCAAATGGAATGATACTTCCGATAGTTTTTGGTTGAGTTTTATTTTAGGAGCATCGGCTGTTTTTCTTTACTTTTTTAGAAGTAATTTTGCCAAAAAATTTGCTGAAAGAGACCGACAAGAAAAATCGAACCAATCTTAAATGGAATTAGTTGTAATTCTAATATGTTTACTTCTTTG
>CANCFZ010000197.1 GCA_947377425.1 Flavobacteriaceae bacterium | reverse complement strand
TCGATAACAACTGTATCCAATTTTCCGTAATGTTTATTTTGATTGATAACGGAGTCTTTTTCAAATTTTCTTGGACCTTCGATAGTCCAATCTGAAACTTCTTTTTTATCAAAACGACATGTGTTACAGATAAAATCTTCTACTTCATGGTATTCGTCTTTTCTTGCTGTAACTCTTTGAATTTCATTTCCAAACATCCAAAGTGTTGTTTTTCCGCAACATCCTGGAGTTGTACATTCTCTGTGTGCATTGAATGGTTTGTTAAACCAAACTCTTGATTTGAAACGGAATGTTTTATCAGTTAAAGCTCCAACTGGACATACATCAATCATGTTTCCAGAGAATTCATTATCAATAGCTGCAGAAACGCATGTTGAAATTTGTGAATGATCACCACGATTTAAAACTCCGTGAACTCTACCGTCTGTTAGTTGATCAGCAACTTCTACACAACGTTGACAAACAATACAACGGTTCATGTGTAGTTGAATATAAGGACCAATATTTTCTGGTTCAAACGTTCTTTTCTCTTCGATGAAACGCGTTTCCGATTTTCCGTGTTCGAAAGATAAATTTTGCAAATCACATTCTCCTGCTTGATCGCAAACTGGACAATCTAATGGGTGATTTATCAGAAGGAATTCGGTTACTGCTTTTCTAGCTTCGGTTACTCTTTCAGAAGATTTACTTGCTACTTCCATACCGTCTTGACAACCAGTAACACAAGATGCTACTAATTTTGGCATAGGTCTTGGATCAGCTTCGCTACCTTTTGTAACGTCCACTAAACAGCAACGGCATTTTCCGCCTGTTCCTTTTAGTTTAGAATAATAACACATGGCTGGCGGAACGGATTCTCCACCAATCATACGAGCAGCTTGCAGGATGGTTGTTCCTGGTGCTACTTCAATTTCTTGACCGTCTATGGTTACTTTCATTATCTATTTGTTTAAAAGTTTAAAAGTTTAAGAATTAAGTGTTTCCACTTCGTACTTCTAACTTTCAACTTCTGACTTTTAAATTATATTTCTTGTTTTGCTACTAAATGTCTCACTTTTTCAAATGGTTCAGCAACAAAGTGATCTCTATTTTTTACTTTTTCTGGGAAACGAATATGGTATTCAAATTCATCTTTAAAGTGACGAATTGCCGCAGCAACTGGCCACGAAGCCGCATCACCTAGTGGACAAATTGTGTTTCCTTCTATTTTAGATTGAATACTCCACAATAATTCGATGTCTTCTTCGCGACCGTGACCGTTTTCAATTCGGTGTAATACTTTTTCTAACCAACCTGTTCCTTCACGGCATGGCGTACATTGACCGCAAGATTCATGGTGATAAAATCTTGAAAAATTCCAAGTGTTTCTAACGATACAAGCTCTGTCATCATAAACAATAAATCCTCCAGAACCTAACATAGAACCTGTTGCAAATCCACCATCAGATAGACTTTCGTAACTCATTAATCGGTCTTCTCCAGCAGCCGTTTTGTAAATTAAATTAGCTGGCAAAATTGGCACCGAACTTCCTCCAGGAACTAATGCTTTTAATGGTCTGTCGGTTTGCATTCCACCACAATATTCATCAGAATTCATGAATTCGTATACAGATAAACCTAATTCAATTTCGTAAACACCTTGATTTTTGATGTTTCCAGATGCTGAAATTAATTTGGTTCCAGTCGAACGACCAATTCCGATTCCTGCATAATCAGCACCAGAATTATTGATAATCCAAGGCACAGCCGATATAGTTTCTACGTTATTTACTACGGTTGGATTTTGCCAAAGTCCTTTAACAGCAGGAAATGGTGGTTTCAATCTAGGATTTCCACGATTTCCTTCTAAACTTTCGATTAAAGCCGTTTCTTCTCCGCAGATGTAAGCTCCTCCACCAATTTGAACAAAAAGTTCTAAATCGTAACCCGAACCTAATATATTTTTACCCAACCAACCAGCAGCTTTTGCTTCGGCGATGGCTCTTTCTAAAATTTTGTAAACCCACATATATTCTCCACGAATGTAGATGTAGGATAAGTTGGCTCCAAGCGCATAACTTGAGGTAATCATTCCTTCAATTAATAGGTGAGGAATGTACTCCATTAAGTAACGGTCTTTGAATGTTCCAGGTTCTGATTCGTCAGCGTTGCAAACTAAATGTCTTGGATTACCTGATTTTTTATCGATAAAACTCCATTTCATTCCAGCTGGAAATCCTGCGCCACCACGACCACGAAGTCCCGAAGTTTTTACTTCTTCAACCACTTCATCTGGAGTCATTTTTTTCAAGGCTTTTTCTACTGATGCGTAACCGCCTTCACGACGATATACTTCATAAGTTTTAATTCCCGGAACGTTTATTTTGTCTAATAATATTTTTCTTCCCATATTAGTTTAAATACTGGTCTAAAAATTGTTTTAAAGGTTTTAGATTTTCATTAGTTTGAACATCTAAATTCCACATTTCTGATAAATATTCATTCTTATTATTTTTTAAACTTGAATATATATCTTTATAAATAATAATTTTTCCTTTTTTACTTTTTGGTTCTTCTGCTTCATTGTTTCCATCTTTAACCATGCAATTCATAAAAGCATTCCAACATTCTGATATACTTTTGTTAAATGATAATTCTAATAATTGTTCTAAATTATGACTTTCGCTATTATTAAAAGGTAAATAAAATCTATCAATTTTATACTTTTTATCACTTAACCAATTATTAATATCGGTTTCTTTTTTTGTAATATTATCTATTTTATCTTCGTCTGCATCAAACAATGTAATAAACTTTATGTTTTCATTTTCATTAATTTGTTTGATAAAGAAATTAGAATTAATTTGACCTTTAATTTTTGCCCAACCTCCTGTTTTTTCTTCTTCAGTATTACCTTTATTGGTATCAGCAATTAAAACTTTTCTTGCTCCAACTATAATTTCATATTCTTTTTCAGTCACATATTTATAACAAGCTACATCTGAATTGCAATAATTTTTTAAAATAAAATCACGTACAAAAACAACATCATTTTTATCCTCAACAAAAATAACTATATCAATCATAAATATTCTCTCCTCTAAAAGGTAAATTTTTAACTGAATAGTCTATATTTTCAACATCTTTGATTGTTCCTGAAAAAACTTTCTGCTTTGAATGATATAATTCAATTAATCTCAATTCATTTTGAATGTCAAGGTTTAAATCTTTTGCAGCGTCAACGTATGCTTGAGCAAACTCTTTAGAATGTGTGGTAGCAAATAATTGAACATCAAATTCTTTACATACTTTTAAAATATTAACCCAAAAATCTTTATGTTTAGTATAATGAATTCCTGTATCAATCTCATCTATCATTATTCTATTGTCTTTGTTTTCTCTAACATACATTATTTCAACTATATATCTAAAAATTTTATTGAAACCATCTCCAAATTGAGTTATAGGTACATAATTTTCATTTGTTTTAGTTGCTATACTTATCATACCATTATCACCATGATATTTTGTTAAAAAATCAACAATTTCGATATCAAATATGTTGTTTAAAATATTAATTAATTCTTTTTTATGATTGTATGATAACTCATTAACCTTTTGATCATCATCTAACCTTTTTCTTTCTAATATTCTTAAGAAATCTTCAACATCGTTACTGTAAGAGACGTTAAATTGAATATATGGCCAATATTCATCTATTCTTTCTAAATTATCTAAATACATAAATTGTAACTCTTCAAATTCAGAATTTTTATAAAATTTTATCCAATGTTCTAAATTTTCAAATTCATAATTATCTTTTCTTTTTGAAAAGTCTGATTTTTGTAAATCATTGAATGACACATATTCAATTGATAGATTTTGTTTATCTTTTTTTGTTAAGGTCTCAATATTAATTTTTTTCGAATCATTATTTGTTAAGTAACTAAAATAACTTTGTTTAGGAAATTCTATGTCTTTTAAATTAATGTTTTTTGGACCAAAATTAATTCCTCTTAAATATAATGTATGATGATAATTTCTTATCCATCTAATAAAATTATCGTCAAACAACAATGCCTCCAACAAACAAGTTTTCCCAACATTATTATCTCCAACAATCAAATTGAATTGTCCAATATCATTTACTTCAAGAGAATCAAATTTCTTGAAGTTTTCGACTTTGAAGTATGTTAAATGATTGTTTTCCATTTTTTATTTATCGTGCAAAGTGATTTTTCCGTCTTTGCAATCAGACACTAACTGATCGATTTTTTCTTTGGTAAGATGTTCTTGGTAGAAATCACCCAATTGCATCATTGGAGCATATCCACAAGCACCAAGACATTCTACACCGCGAACTTCAAACATCATGTCTGGTGTTGGTTCACCCACTTTTACACCTAATTTAGAACACGTGTAATCCATTAAATCCTCTACACCGTTTTGACAACAAGGAGAAGTTTGACAG
>CANCFZ010000196.1 GCA_947377425.1 Flavobacteriaceae bacterium | reverse complement strand
AGGAGCTGCTGCGATTGAAGACAGAAGTACTATGAATGCCACTTTCTTATTAAATGACGAAAACCACGCTCCTATTTTTGACAAAATGTGGAAAGAAGCTGGAATTTCTGGATTACCAGGTCATCGTTCTGTTGGTGGTTATCGTGCCTCTATGTATAACGCGTTACCACTAGAAAGTGTTCAAGTTTTAGTAGATGTAATGAAAAAATTGGAAGAAGTTGTTAGTAAACAAAATGTAGAAACTGTTTAAAAATATTAATATAACGAAATGAAAGTATTAGCCAATGACGGTATCTCTAAAAGCGGAATTAAAGCTTTAGAAAAAGGTGGATTTGAAGTAATAACAACAAAAGTTGCTCAAGAACAAGTTGCGAATTTTATAAACACAAACGATGTATCCGTACTTTTAGTAAGAAGTGCTACCAAAGTTCGTCAAGATATTATTGATTCCTGCCCAGAATTGAAAGTAATTGGTCGTGGTGGAGTTGGAATGGACAATATTGATGTAGAATATGCTCGTGCAAACGGAAAACATGTTATCAATACGCCAGCATCTTCATCTGAAAGTGTTGCTGAATTGGTGTTTGCACACTTATTTACTGGTGTTAGATTTTTGCACGATTCGAATAGAAATATGCCTTTAGAAGGTGATACTAATTTTGATGGTTTGAAAAAAGCTTATGCAAACGGAATCGAACTTCGTGGTAAAACATTAGGAATTATTGGTTTTGGACGAATTGGTCAAGCGGTTGCAAAAATGGCCCTTGGACTTGGAATGAAAGTAATAGCAGCCGATAAATTTGTAAGCAAAGCCGAAATTAGAGTTGATTTTTATACTGGACAATTTATTAATGTTGATATAATTACAGAACCATTAGAAGATTTATTCAAACATTCTCATTTTATTACATTACATGTTCCTGCACAAGAAGGTTATGTAATTGGTAAAGAAGAATTTGCACAACTAAAAGATAATGTAGGAATTGTGAATTGTGCTCGTGGTGGCGTTATTGACGAAGTAGCATTGATTGAAGCCTTAGATAATGATAAGGTTTTATTTGCAGGATTAGATGTTTTTGAAAATGAACCAACACCAGAGATTCAAATCTTAATGCACCCAAGAATTTCGTTAACACCTCATATTGGTGCAGCAACATTGGAAGCACAAGATAGAATAGGAACTGAACTTGCAGAACAAATTATCGGAATTTTAAAAAAATAATTTTCTTATTAAATTATACAATAGCCCAAATCTAAACTAGTTAATTTGGGCTTTTTATTTGTAGAATTATAATGACATTTCCATTAATTCCTTTTGAACTTTTATACATTTGTTAGAACTAAAAAAACAAAACACTATGTTTGAACAACTTACGCAACTAATAAATCAATTTGGAGGCGATGCTGTCGTTAATAATCCTGCTGTGCCAAATGAACATAATGAAGCTGTTATGGAACACGCAAGTGGTTCTATTTTAGACAGTTTAAAAAATATTGCTTCTCAAGAGGGCGGAATGAGCCAACTGACTAGTATGTTACAAGGAAATGGAGCTATCGATGCTTCTAATCCGGCAGTACAACAAATTACAAATCAATTAACTGGTAGTTTAGGAGAAAAATTCGGATTAAGTTCTGACGCTGCTTCTAGTGTGGCTGGTGGATTAATTCCAAGTGTACTTGGTTCTTTACTTGGTAAAAATGCTTCTGGTGGAACTGGCGGAATAATGGATATGCTATCAAAATACGGTGGTCAATTTGGTTTAGATCAAGATGGTGATGGTCAAGTTGGAATTAGCGATGCAGTTTCAGCTGTAACCAAAAATTCTGATGGACTTGGCGGTTTGCTTGGGAAAATATTTGGAAAATGATATTCAAAAAAAATTAACAATACAACCATCACTTTTTAAGTGGTGGTTTTTTTTATGTTTAAATGTGAGAATAATGTAATTTTTAAAACCTTTTTTGTAACATAAATTCTTATACTTCTTCGCAATTTTGTTTTAGTTATTAATTTATGTATTAGTCAAATAACGTTAATTAAAAAATAATGAAAACACTAAAAAAACTAGGTATTTGGATGGATCATTCCAATGCGTATTTAATCGAATTTTCTTCCGAAGTTAAAGAAACTAAAACCATAACTTCCGATTTCACTTTTCAAGATAAAGTAGAAACCTTGCAACGTAGCGAAAGTGAAATGCACAATAAAGAACAACATAAACAAACTACTTTTTACAAAAATTTAGCAGCAGTAATCAAAAATTTTGACGAAGTAATTCTATTTGGACCAACCGATGCAAAAGTAGAATTATTCAATTTTTTGAAAGAAAGTCATAACTATGACAAAATAAAAATTGAAGTCAAAAATACTGATAAAATGAGTGATATTGAACAACATCACTTTGTTAGAGATTACTTTAAAAGATTAGAATTCAAAATGTAACTCAAAAATTATGAAAAAATTCATTCTACTATTCAGTTTGATAAGCATCTTATCATTCTTTACATCATGTTCTGCAGGCTATGTTTCTGACGAACCAACTTATATTGAAACGGCAAGACCGATAAATCCGAATCCAAGTTATATTTGGATTGAAGGTGATTGGAGATGGAACAATAGAACTAGAGCTTATTATCGTCAAAATGGTAGATGGGATAAACCTCAAAGTAGATCTTACAATCAAGGTCATTGGGACAATACTCCACGCGGACATAAATGGGTTAGAGGAAATAGACGTTAATCGCTTAATTACTTGAAAAAGAATAAACCATCACTTTTTAAAGTGGTGGTTTATTTGTTAAATAATAAGGATAAGTAATTGGTTTTTAGTAATTTTACAAAATATTTTTCCTTTATGAAAAATTTACTCTTAATATTATTATTTATGATTACTTTGATGGGGTGTTCTTCATCAAAAAATGGGTTTGCAGGAAATTCTATTAGTAATTTTAAAAAATCAGACACCATTAGAATTGCCAATGATTCATTAGAATATGAAGTTATTATCATTGACGCTGGCTTCAGTATGTGGCTAAACTCTCAAGCAAAACCAAGAGGATTTTATACCGAAGATTATCTTGAAGGAAGAAACCAAATCTATGCTGCAGAATGGAATAATAGAGCGATGCAACCACAACGTTTTAATCAAAATTTATATGAAATGCAAATCAATTACAATTACAACATTCATTATGGATATGAAGTCAATTACTTGATTTACAATTATTTTATTTATTTTCAGATAACTAATAAACAACAGCTCGCTGGATTTGCTCCAAGACCATAAATTAAGTAAATTTGTAACACTTTTACATTTATGGGAAATTTTAAAGAACGTTGGAACATAAAATCAAATTGGCAAGTTTTTGTCATTATTTTGGTTTTTGCCATAACTGGTTCTTCTGCCGCAATGATTTCAAAACCAATATTACATTGGTTAGGAATTTCAAAAGAAACACACCACATTCTACTTTATTCCTTGTTATATATTGTAATAATTTTTCCGATTTATCAATTATTATTGGTTGGAATTGGATTTCTTTTTGGACAATTCAAATTCTTTTGGACATTTGAAAAGAAAATGCTTCGAAGTTTAAAACTCGGATTTATAGCGGATTTTTTTGAAAAATAAAAAAAGGAACTATCTAAGTTCCTTTAAGTTTTCATTTTCTTGATTTTTAATTATATAAGTATAAATCCAAGTGAGTGTAAATGTTGGTATAAAATCTGTAAAAGGAAGCAATTCTTCTAAAAATTCTAAAATTCCACCAACTTTTCCGATCATTCCTTTGTACATATAAGCAAGTATAATTCCAGAAACTGGTGCCCAAATCGTATCGGCAAATTCTCCAAGAAAAGGAACTAAATAAGTAAGCATTCCAATTAAATCAAAAATAATTCCTATAAATAAATTTCGTTGTTTGTGACTTAAATTGGAAATAGCATCCGATTGTAATATCATTTTCAAAAGTTTAAATTTGAAAGTGATATTACAAATCTAGTGCCAAATTATTTAGGCTGATTAATCAAATTGAAAAAGTCATTTCTATTTTCTTTTTCATCAAAAATTCCTCCGTATTGAATGGTTGAAGTGTAACTCGATTCGTCTTTAATTCCGCGACTTGACACACACAAATGCGTTGCTTCCATTACAACAATAACATTATCAGTTTCTAAAACAGTTTTCAATTCGTTAAAAATTTGCATAATCAATCGCTCTTGTACCTGAGGACGACGCGAATAATAATCTACAATTCTATTCAATTTAGATAATCCAATTACTTTTCCACTTGAAACGTAACCAATATGCGCTTTTCCAACGATTGGTAAAAAATGATGTTCGCAAGTTGAATTAAAACTAATATTGGCTTCCACCAACATTTTATCATAATTATAACTGTTATCAAAAACTGAAATTTTAGGTTTGTTAGCTGGATTTAATCCCGAAAA
>CANCFZ010000195.1 GCA_947377425.1 Flavobacteriaceae bacterium | reverse complement strand
CTAGCGCCTAGTTTTTGAGCTATGGCAATTAATTCTTCTTCTACTTTTTTACCAAAACTCTCGTGAATGATAAACGCAACTTCATCAATTTCTTGATTTAAAACTCCAGCTATATCTTCAACCAATCGGTGCACGATTGGTTTTCCTGCTATTGGAATTAATGGTTTTGGAATGGTTAATGTGTGTGGACGAAGGCGTGAACCACGTCCTGCCATTGGTACTATTATTTTCATTGTTTATATTTATTTTAAACTTCAAAATTCGTTATTCCAATTTGAATATTCAACATTTTGTAACTTAGAACATTCAACATTTCTTAAATCTTGAACTATTTTATTACTTATTTTTACTTCTCGATGTTTCAATACTTTTCACAAAAATCGATATTAATTCATCATTTTCTTTTATCGCTACTATTAAATCTTGTTCTTCTTTCTAATATAATTTTGCTCTATTAATAATCTTCAAACAAGAATGTGTTTCTCTTAATTCTTTCAAAACAACAGACATTTTATGAATAAAATCATTTCTAGATTCAGCGCTTTGAGCCTCACTATAATTTAAAGATGGCGATGTGCCAGATCTTACAATTTGTCCCGATAAATGATTTCCTGCTTTTGTAGCTTTTAAATTGTCTGTAATAGTAATAATTTCAACTGCAAAATCAATTAGTCTTTCGTGTAAATCAAATTTTTTCATGGCTTGTATAGTTTATTTATGGTTTATATTTTATTCTAAAACTTCAACATTCTTTGTTCACCATTGAATATTCAACATTTTGTAACTTGGAATATTCAATAACAAATTTTGAATTTTGAAGTATTTTACTACTTCACTCCAGTACTACCAAATCCACCTTCACCACGAGAAGTTTCTGATAGTTCTTGTACTGCAGTCCACTCAGCGCGTTCGTGTTTGGCGATGATTAATTGGGCAATTCGTTCACCGTTTTCAATCACAAAATCTTCATGCGATAAATTTACTAAAATTACTCCAATTTCTCCACGATAATCGGCATCGACTGTTCCTGGTGAATTTAAAACTGTGATTCCTTTTTTAGCAGCCAGTCCGCTTCTTGGTCGCACTTGTGCTTCGTAACCTATGGGTAATTCAATAAAAAGACCTGTTTTTACAATCGTTCTTTCTAATGATTTTAGTGTTATTGGTTCTGAAATATTAGCGCGCAAATCCATTCCTGCCGAAGCAATGGTTTCGTAATTTGGTAAATCGTGTTGCGATTTGTTTATTATTTTTATGATCATTATTTTGCTTTTATTTATGGAAAAGTCACGACCTGTCCGTACTATTTTTTTCTTTTGATGATTCTTAATAATGTTTCTTTTTCGCTGTAATATATGAAATATAAAAACACAGATAATAATAGGGCTTTTACATAATAATTTTCTCTGATTGCCGGAATGTAAAATGAAATTGCTGAGAACACTATAGTAAGTCCAAGATAACTAAAAATCTTGTTCATGTCATACGGTATCGGATAACTTTTTTGTCCCATTTTATATGAAATAACCATCATGGTTCCATAAGCGGCAATAGTTGCAATTGCTGAACCATAGTAACTCATTGTTGGAATTAATAAGTAATTTAAAATAAGGGTTACTGCAGCTCCAACTAATGAAATGTAAGCGCCGATTTTGGTTTTGTCAATTAACTTGTACCAAACTGATAAATTGGTGTAAATTCCCAAAAAGAAATTAGCTAAAACAATTAGTGGAACCACTTTTATGGCATCCCAATAATTTGGATTTGGCACTAATGGTCGTTTTAATAAATCTATAAAAACAATTACAAAAAGACATATAAACGAACCAAAAATCACAAAATATTTGGTGATTGTTGCATAAGTTTGTTGTGCATTTTCATTGCTGGCATGACTGAAGAAAAAAGGTTCAATTCCGAGTGTGTAAGCCGTTCTAAACAACACCATAAACATTCCAATTTTGTAACAAGCAGAATAGGCTCCAATATCCGACATTGGAACATGCATCCAATCTAAAAGAATTTTATCAAAATGTTCATTGATGGCAAAGGCAATTCCAGCAATTAAAATTGGAATACCGTAGACCATCATTTTATTCCATAAAACTGCATCAAATTTCCAGGAAATATTGAAATAATTTGGGGATAAAACAAGTAATGTAAACAAACTCGCTGCCAAATTGGAAACAAAAATATAGCCAATTTGAAAATTTTCGAAATAGATGGTGCTTAAAAATCCATTTGGATTATTGGCAACTATTTTAGGAAGAAATGCCAAAAAGAAAACATTGAGTAAAAGATTTATAGTAACGTTTGCCATTTTGATTGTGGCATAACGCACAGGTCTTTTCTCAGCTCTTAACTTTGAAAAAGGAATGATTGCCAAAGCATCGAGCGTTAATATAAAAATAGTATAGGTAATATATTCAACGCTTATGTGTGACCAAGAAGCTAATGAATTTCTGAACAAAAGAGATACCAATAAAAAAACTAATGACGACCAAAATAAAGAAATTGTGGTGGTTGAAATTACATTTTTTTTGTTGTCTTCAGAATTATAAAATCTGAAGAATGCAGTTTCCATTCCGTAAGACAAAACCACATTAAAGAAAACCAAGTAGGCAAAGATTACCGAAACCTCACCCATTTTGCTTTTATCAGGAAGATAATAAACAAACAACGGATTCAGAATAAAACTAATTATTCTTGGAAAAACGGTTGCCAGCCCATAAATAAGGGTTTGTTTAAAAAGATTTTTGTATAAACTCAAGGTAGATTTGTTTAATGTGAAAGCAAAAATAAGTATTATAATGATGCAATAAAAAAAGAGCCAACAAATGTTGACTCTTCCTTATCTTATTTTGAATTAAATTATCCTTTTAAAGCCTCTGCTCCACCAACAATCTCTAAGATTTCGTTAGTAATTGCAGCCTGACGTGCTTTATTGTAAGTTAATTTTAATTGATCTCTTAATTCTGTTGCATTATCTGTTGCTTTGTGCATAGCAGTCATACGAGCGCCATGTTCAGATGCAAATGAATCACGAATTGATTTGTACAATTGGGTTCTTAATGATTTTGGAATCAAGGTTAACACAATTTCTTCTTTTGATGGCTCAAAAATATAATCGCCTGTTGAAACTGGTTTGTCTGATTTAATTGGTGCTAATGGCAAAAATTGTTGCGTTTGAACAATTTGAGTTGCGGCATTTTTAAATTCATTATAAACAATTTCAATTTTGTCGTATTCGCCAGAAGTAAACTTGTCTGTTAAGATTTGAGCTATTTCAGAAACAGTATCAAAAGTTAAATTGTCGAAAACTTCGCTTTTGTTGCCAATAACAGTATTTGTTTTACTTAAAGCATCATTTCCTTTTTTACCAATAGCAAAAATATCAACTTGCTTTCCAGCATAAGAATCTGAAATTAACTTTGCTTGTTTAATAACATTGGTATTAAATGCACCACACAAACCTCTATTTGAAGTTATCGCAACAATTAATACTTTATTAACTTCACGTTGTGTTGTATAGCTTCCGCCAACATCGCCATCTAAAGTTGCACTTAAACTTTGTAATAACTCCGTCAATTTTTCGGCATAAGGTCGCATAGCTGTAATTGCATCTTGTGCTTTTTTCAACTTTGCAGCAGAAACCATTTTCATCGCAGAAGTAATCTGCATCGTTGATGAAACGGAAGTAATTCTATTACGGATTTCCTTTAAGTTTGCCATATTGAATTTGAAAATTAGTTAATTTGAAAATTTGAAAATGAATCCCATTTCCAAATTTTCAAATCTTCAAATTATTATTAATTATATTTCGCTGAAATTTCTTTAGCTGCTTTTTCGATAACATCAGTAATATTATCATCTAATTTTCCTGCTTTTAAAGCATCAAGAGTATCTCTGTGTTTGTTATTTAAGTATTCGATGAAATCTCTCTCGAATTCTTTAACTTTATTTACAGGAACACTTCTCAATAAATTTTTAGATCCAGCGTAGATAATTGCAACTTGATCTTCAACTGTATAAGGATCATTCAAACCTTGTTTCAAGATTTCAACATTTCTTCTACCTTTTTCAATTACGTTTAAAGTTACCGCATCTAAATCAGAACCAAATTTTGCAAAAGCTTCTAATTCACGGAATTGAGCTTGGTCTAATTTTAAGGTACCAGCAACTTTTTTCATCGATTTAATTTGAGCATTTCCTCCAACACGAGATACCGAAATACCTACGTTAATTGCAGGACGAACTCCAGAATTAAACAAATCTCCATCCAAGAAAATTTGTCCGTCTGTAATCGAAATTACGTTAGTTGGAATGTATGCAGAAACGTCTCCTGCTTGTGTTTCAATAATTGGCAATGCTGTTAATGAACCTCCACCTTTTACAATTCCTTTTAAAGAATCTGGTAAATCATTCATGTCTTTTGCAATATCATCATCTGCAATTACTTTACAAGCTCTTTCTAA
>CANCFZ010000194.1 GCA_947377425.1 Flavobacteriaceae bacterium | reverse complement strand
ACCTGCATCTTGTTTTAATACCCAAGATCTTTTGATTGCCATAAAAGCTAATCCAATTAATGCCATTACAATAGGCACATAAATCATCATTGATTCCATAAATATAATTTTTGTTATAAATTTTATCGGGTGCAAAAATAACAAAATTTTAAGAACTTATGCAAGTTGTATGATTTAATAAAAAACAATTGTGCTAAATATGTATAGTTTGCAAAAGAAATTCTAAAAAAAGAAATTCCAAATTCCAATTTAAAACAACAAGTATCTTGGGATTTGAATTTTTAGTATTGTTTTTTTTTAATTAAATTTTGTTTCTCTTTTTGAGATAATAATGCCAAATGGTGTAAGAGGCAAATGTTCGAAATGGCTTCCAATTATCTGAAATTGATTGCATTTCTTCTAAAGTTTCACAATTGTATAATTCTTTTAAAGTGTTTTTAATAGCGATATCTCCAAGCGGAATAATATCTGGCGATTGCAAGCAAAACATTAGATAAACTTCTATACTCCAATTTCCAACTCCTTTGATAGTAATAAGTTCTTTACGAATTTGTTCTTCTGATTTTGCTGAATAACTCTGAAAATCTATTTCATTGGAAAGCACTTTTAATGCTAAATCTTTTAGATAGATTATTTTCTGACGAGAAACGCTACAATTTTTTAATTCTAAATCGTTTGAATTGAAAATGATTTCTGGTGAAATGGTTCTGAAATAATTTTCTAATTTAGTGTAACAAGCTTTTGCGGAAGCGATAGAAACTTGTTGTTCTAAAATAATATGACACATAGAAGCAAAACCTTCATCACGCTTCTGAATTATTGGATTTCCAAAATTATCAAGAATGAATTTTAACGTTTTGTCTTTGGATGTAAGGAAAGAAATTGCTTGTTGCATAATAACAGAATCTGAAATAAATTCAGATTAAAAATAAAATCCAAACTCACCTTTAATAGTGAAATTATTTGTTCCTGGAATATCTCTATAGTTTCCTCTAAAACCAGCGTCAATTCTGAAAACCTTGAATATATTTCCAATTCCAACGCTATATTCCCAATAAGGTGTTGTTGGTGCTTTGTATGCCAATCCCGATGCGTTTAGTAATTTATTTTCGTTAGAAACATCGCCATAAACCGTTCTTGCTCCTATAATTTCTCTCCAATTCAGCTTTCTCATCAATGGAATTCTTGACAACAATCTACCTTGAAAATTGTGTTCCCATTGCAAAGTAGCATATCTATCGGCAACAAATTCGTAAAAATTCAAATTACTAAATGTATTTCCAATAACAAAATACGTTTGATTTCCTGGAATCACGCTCATTAATCCTAGAGGAACTTTTCCGTAAGTTTTTCCTAATTCAACAGTTAAATTTGTTCTTCCTAATGGGCCAATAGTAATTGGTTGCTTATAGTATAACTGAAGTTTACTGTAATCGAAATCACTATTCATTAAACCTTTAAACCCTTGACTATAATTCACAAAAATGCGACTGTAAGGATTGTCAACATTCATACGTTCAACTCCATATCCAATTGTTTTTTTGTTAGGCGTATATTCAACTTGAAGATTAACTTCCGATTGTTTGACTTCACTTTTTGTTGTGGTATAAGTATCATCTGCAAAGTAATCTAAACTAAAAGTTGGTGATGCCGATTCTAATGTTCTGTATGAAAATCCAGTTTGGAATACTAAATTTTTAACGGGTTCAAATTCAATGGCAACATTAGTCAAATTAATATTAGTCAGTTTTCCATTGGTTCCCGAGCTGAACACGCTAGACGAAGCAAAACTTCTACCTAAAACATCGTTGGTTGTAGTTAAACTGGCTCCAATTTGCTCGACATCTCTCCTGTTTCCTGCAGAAATAATAATTCTATTTTTGGTGTCAACCATCCATTTTCCTGACAAACCGTATTTGAATTTATTATCTTGAAATCCATAAGCCGTATATCCTTGCAAGCGCCATTTGTCGTTTGGACCAAAATACGTTCTTCCTCCAACACGTAGTCGCCAGCCTTCAACTACATTATAACCAAAAGTGGAAAAAATCGGACCATAATCAAACTTGTGATAATTGATGTAACCACTTCCTAAGATAGAAACGAGATTGTACATTTGCTTGAATTTCTTAACTGTTTTAAGCGTATCCAACATTTTATAGACTCCAATTTCATCTTTGTTGAGTTTTTCAAAACGATTTTGCTCCCAATAATCATCTGATTTTGTATAGACAGCATTGTCTATAAAATTGACTTCTTCTTTATAAAATTTATCTGGTTTTGTTTCGTTAAATTTATGGTTTCTGAAAAGTGTGGTTCGTTTTCCATAAACTCCTTTAGATTCTTCTTTTTTATTTAAAGCAAAATCTGACATCATGTAATCACGAGTTAACAGGAAAACGGAATCGTTAACCACATCAAATTCTTGCTCAATATAAATATCTTTTATCCAGTTAATGTTGGCACTTTTAGAAACTGCCATATTAATAGTTTTGATAGCAAACGTAGAATCGTTTACCCAAAAATCTCCTTTAAAAGTCAATTCGTTTTTTCTTCTTGGATAAAACACAATGTTATAACACCACTTTTTGTCAACAAAAGCACTATCACGCAATACATAATTATAGACATCAATTCCGGTTGTTGAAATTGGACTTGTAAAACTTTTATCGAAAAAATTCAAGTGATTGTTGTAAATATTATAGTCGTTGTATAAATCTTTTATAAAGGTATTGACACCATCACCATCACCTAAACCTGAGTTTTTATTAGCTTTAAGAATTGATTTTTCTTTCTTTATTTTATTATCGCCATAAACATCATACATCGATTCGTTTATGAAAATTGGTAGATAAGTTTTTCCTGTAACCTTTGAAGTATCTACTTTGTTGAAAACAAATTCCATTCCTTTAAAGATTTTTTGTTTCATAAAAGCACTATCTATAGTATTCAAATCGAATTCTACTTTTTCATATTTTTCATATTGATATTGATTGAACATTTTTAAACCATTCTTTCTTTTTCGCTCCCAAATTTTTCTGAGAATAGCCAAAGCTGGATTGTTTTTTTTAGATGTTTTTCCAGTATAAATTACAACTTCTTGAAGCATTTCTTCTTCATTAAGAACAATTCTCATATTATAATTAACAGCTTTTTCTAAATCAATATCTCTGGTTGTATAACCCACGAAAGCAACTGAAATTTCCTTATAAATCTTACTTGATTCCAAGTAAAACTTTCCGTTTTCATCGCTAACAGTTCCTTCATTAGAGCCTTTAAAAACAATATTAGCATAGGAAACTGGTTGATTTTTTTTATCAACAACAACTCCACCAACCTTTGTTTGAGCAAAAGCTGAATTAATAAATCCGATTAACAGAAAGTAAAATAGTATTTTTTTCATAGCAGCAAAAAAAAAGGCTTCATCAAATTTATTCTGATGAAGCCTCAAATATAATAGTTTATATTATTTGTACATAACTTTTTTGACAGCTTTAACAACATCAGATGCGTTTGGCAACCATTCTTTTAATAACGTTGGAGAATACGGCGCTGGAGTATCCGCTGTAGTAATTCTTTGAACTGGTGCATCAAGAAAATCAAAAGCTTTATCTTGAACTATGTAAGCAATTTCTGAAGCTACACTTGCAAAAGGCCAAGCTTCTTCAAGAACTACTAAACGATTGGTTTTTTTAACAGAATTAATAATACAATCATAATCCATTGGACGAACGGTTCTTAAATCGATAATTTCACAAGAAATTCCTTCTTTAGCCAATTCCTCAGCTGCAAGATGCGCTTCTTTTATGATTTTTCCGAAAGAAACTATTGTTACATCGGTTCCTTCTCTTTTAATATCAGCAACTCCAAGAGGAATGATATAATCTCCTTCTGGAACTTCACCTTTATCGCCATACATTTGCTCGCTTTCCATAAAAATAACTGGATCATTATCACGAATAGCAGCTTTCAATAAACCTTTAGCATCATAAACTGTTGATGGTACAACAACTTTTAAACCTGGCGTATTGGCAAACCAATTTTCAAAAGCTTGTGAATGTGTTGCTCCTAATTGTCCTGCAGAAGCTGTTGGTCCACGAAAAACCATCGGCATCGGGAATTGTCCAGCACTCATTTGACGCATTTTAGCAGCATTATTGATGATTTGATCAATACCAACTAATGAAAAGTTAAACGTCATGTATTCAACAATCGGACGACATCCGTTCATAGCTGAACCCACTGCGATTCCGGCAAAACCTAATTCAGCAATTGGAGTATCAATAACTCTTTTTGGTCCGAATTCGTCAAGCATTCCTTTACTAGCTTTGTAAGCACCGTTGTATTCGGCAACCTCTTCTCCCATTAAATATATTGATTCATCGCGACGCATTTCTTCGCTCATTGCTTCACAAATTGCTTCTCTAAATTGTATTGTTCTCATATATAGAATTTCTTAAAATCGATTTTGGATAGCAAAAGTAAAAATTAAAAATGAT
>CANCFZ010000193.1 GCA_947377425.1 Flavobacteriaceae bacterium | reverse complement strand
AAGTGCAAGCGCGGTTTGTTGGGCCATTAAGCTAAGACCACAACATCATCAATATCGGTATCAATTTCGGTTGCTGAAATTGCTGTACCAACTAATTGTGAAATTTGAGCACCGCCAACAAAAGTTGGCGGAGTAGATGTTTCACCGCCAGCAGTGTCTAGAAAATATCGCGCACCTATCGTTAAACCAGAAAGAACATTGTTAGTCCCTTCAAAGTAAACTGTGGCCATTGATGCAGAAGTTACGGCTGTTAATAAAAATCCGTGAACTTCGCGCGAGTTTGAATTATCTGCCAAACGCACGTTTGGCGTTCCGGCATTGTCCCAAATGTTTACATACTTTCCAGCACCAATATTTTCAGATGCTAAAATAGATTTAACACCAGATCCAAATCCTACTGGCATTAATGTTGGGTCAAAGTGACCCGTTGAATCTAATGCTGGAATTTTTCCAGAGTCTCCCGCGCCCGCCGATACTACGACCGGAGCAACTTGCGTGATTTTACCGTTTACTAACTGAAGTGGTTTTTGTGCCATTGTGTTTGTTTCCTTTTTATAAAATTATGGGTTCTTGTATGTTAATAAAAATAGATCCGATTCCCTGAGACGTTGCAACCAATGTGCGAAATCCAGTTATCGGAGCCGTGCTTGTTAAAGCTCCATTTGCTCCGACATATAATTGCACACCGCTAAGCCAAGTAAATGATGAATCTCTTATTGTGCCATGTGTTAATATCTGAGTTGATTCGTTGATATTTGCAGCCGTTATTGTTACGCCGAAAACTGTTGCATTTAATAATGATGTGTTGTCATCGGCAATTGCAACGCTATTTGCATCAAAAGAATAGACGCATTTTAAAGCACTCAGTGTTTCGTGTGCGTTTCTAACTTCTAAGTTTGGATTTGTTGCCCCGCCGCCGGAGCCGTTCACATTAAAAACGTGAAGCGCACCACGTTCATCACCGCCATCAGACACGCCAATCGGGACGTCTCGATCTGTTTTCAATGTGCTAAGTGATTTAATTAAAAAGTTTCCAAGTGCTGACATTGATTTAATGGTTACAAACAAAATTAATTGTTGCAACCACAGAATTTAAAGGGACCTTGGTCTTGAAAAAAAGCCGATCCGAATAACTCAGCCAGACGCAACTCGGCAAACATTGTTGCAACGGTTACATAGACCGCCGTCTAAATATTAGATTAATTTTATTCGGCTCAAATTTGAGCTTAGTAGATCTGTGATTTTTAGCTTCATACTGCGCCCCATTTCTTTAGAGCTTCTCTGGCATTACAAGGATTCTGTTCTGCGCATCTATCGCCACATTCAAATTTCAAAGCCTGTTCATAATTATTAACTTGCTCACGGAGCTTCATTTCTCGGTCTACAGCATTGCATACGTCAGCAACGGCTGCGCACATATAATCAGGGTGCATTTCTCGCGTTAGTATTGCTGATTCGGTAGTATTTGCAAGAGCAACACAACTACAAGCCGATAGTTGCATGCGCAATTTTTCGTTCTCAGCTTTCAACTGTTCTACTGCGCGATATTCAATGACGTGATAGTCGCTTGCATATTTCATTGTTGGATGTATATGAGCAACATTTGTGTCTGATATTCCAACCCAAAACTCACGAATATCTGTTGGTTTGGATGTGGTCATTTAAAGTCACTTTCCTCTGGTATAAGCATCACGCTCATAAAATTAAATTTTCTTGATAGCAAGTGTTCAACATCAAAATCAATTTCATTTATTTTTAGCTTGTCGATATGCTTTTCGATTAAAAACAAGTCCTCCGCAGCTTGAAATTTAACTTCTGAATTAAAGTTTTCAATACCATACTGACTTGTCTGTCTGCAAATCAGCGGTACTTTTTCGTATTTTTTTAAAGCAGATTCTAATCTTTCAACAACAAATTTTAAGTATTGAATGTAAGCATTTTTTTCGTCAATTATTTTTTTCATAGCCCCTCTAGTTTCTTAGCTACGCTTGAATATGTTTCGTGTAGCTTTTTCCATCCTATAAATAATTTTGCATTGTATCCGTCAGGCTCTATGCTAATGGCAAAACGCAAACTTTCCTGTTGCTCACTAATCACATCCATCAACAATTTTTCACGCGCATCTGATAATTCTTTTTGATGTTTTGCACCTGCTACATAAGATTTAATACTGGCTTGCCGAACAACGAGTAATTTAAGTCCTCTATAGCACATTTCTTTATCTACAAACTCAGCAGCAGCCTGTTCAATCGTTTTATTTTCGCTCATTTTACACCGCCATTGTTTTAGTTAATTATTTTTACTGCCAATGTACTGACATATACTTGCTACCGAAGTCATATAACAATGTGTTGATGTGTACTGACTTTCGTTGCAAATTTTAAATTGTCTATCAACATCTCCGAGCTGACTCGGTAAACATTTATAATTTATTAACTTTTCTCTTGGTGGAGTTTCTTTGGGTTTCCAATCATTACAGCCAGTTAAAAATACTATCATTGCCGAAGCGGCTAATTTTTTCATCTTATTTCTTCTCAGTTAAGTTTTTCAACTTTTGTTCGGTGGCGGTTAGGGTTTTACGTGCTCGTTTGCCGCCAAACTTAGCGTTATTATTTTCTGGATAATCAGTTTTTGAAACATCAAGAATATCTATAACATTCACTCTGTTTTCTAAATCAAAAGAATCATTCCAGCTTTTCGTATTACCATAAAACTCGATGCACTTCTGCATCTCTTCAATAATCGAAAGCAAAGCGGTGATTGTTTTTTGGTCTTGATAAGTTCCTGATTGCGTTTTTACTTTAGCTATCAATTTTTCTTTCAGCTCTGTGATGTTAGTCATTTTCAGCCTCCGATAAATCGCCAGCCTCAATAGCTTGTTTCATTGCGTTGTCAAATGATACAGAATTAAATCGTAAATATAAAATATTGCTTATTCTTTGCATAATAACCCATTTTTCTGCGTCTGCATTTTGTAGTTTTTTTTCTTCAATTATTTTATCTGCTACGCTTTTAATTAAACTTAAAGCATCAAATGCACCTTGCTTTATCATTTTGCGAAAGTATTCTGCGTCAGTCATTCTCAACCTCAAATTCTGTTGCGCTGAAATCAAGGCGTTTGAAACTAGAATACTGTTCACCGCTAAAATAAATTTTTGCACTGCTATCATCTAAAAAAACACTTGAAACATTGTGGGATCTTGTCCCGTCTTTAAACTGATAAGCCCACAAATATTTAGTCACTTTTTTCTTTGGCTCGGCGTATAGGGTTAATATATCTTCTGAATAATAATCTTTAAAGTCGGCAGCGCCTTGATATTCTACAGTGTCTCTATAGATTCTAATTTGAGTTATTTGAAAAACTGTTGTTGAACCGCCAACGCCTGAAATATAACTAACACGATCACCTATATTAAATTTAGTATTCATAAACGTCACCTGTAATTGTTGATACCTTTGCAAAAAATGTAATGTTATATTTTAAAAATTGTATTCCAATATAATTCTTGCAAATTAAAATACCAATACGAAGCCACTGGCCATCACTTTCTATATTTAAAAATGTATAAACATAATCTCTAGGCATTCAAATCGCCTATAAATTTTTCGGCGCATTTAATTGAAAGTGGAATTAAATAATCAAAAATGGTTCGCATGTTTTCATGCTCTGTTAACATTTTTGAGTTTGACAAAAGACCCTGTAAAGCCATTGATGCAAAATATTCCCTCTTTGTAAGTCCTTTACAATTCAAAGTGCCGTCTTTATTGTAATCCGTATATAAAGAATCTGATCCAATTGTTTTCGTTAAATTTTCTTCCATCTTAAAACTCCATTGTTATTTTTTTAGGTTTTAACATTGAAATTGATTCCAATGTTTTGTTTATATCGTCTAAATAATCTGAATATTTTGGTGGGTTTTTTAAATCAGAAACAACGTCTTCAGCAATTTCATAATAACCATTTGCAGCAGAAGAAATTGTTTTTGTGTAATCTAAATACCAAGCCTTTAAATTTTTATCAATCAAAGCAACAGCAATGAAGTTACCTATCTTAATTCTTTTCATATTACTCCCAGTATTCGATTGGATGACATTCTTTATGACAAGGTGATTGCGGAGCACATACAGTTCGACATTGTGGCTTCATAGAGCAACTAGAGGCCAACATTATAACAAAATACAAAAGGACCAACGTCACAAATATTAAAATGAATTTTGTTGATATTGCTGAATCACTGTTCATAAAATAAACTCTTTTCTTAAGTCTGAAGTTTGTCGTTTCTTTTCTTTTTTCTTTTCGGCTCTTGTAATTACAGAACCCTTTTGTTTCCACATCAAAACAGAATTACAAGTCGGGCAATCAATGGTTCCACGAGGAACTGTTTTAATTGCATATTTAGACATCGTTTGGGACGTGCAGCTTGATGAGCAACGAAGTGAAGTGCAGTAAGCAATGTAGATCATATAACCCTCCCTGAAAGGTGCCGCGCAGACAAAAGCTTC
>CANCFZ010000192.1 GCA_947377425.1 Flavobacteriaceae bacterium | reverse complement strand
CAAATCCTAAACGGAAACATCAAAACGCCTGGAGTTCAATTACCAATTCGCAAAGAAGTTTACGAACCAATTCTGAAAGAACTGGAAGAATATGGCGTGATTTTCAAAGAAATTGCAATGCCTTATATTGGTTATAATCCTGATAAATTAATAACAAGTAATTAGTTTTTATTATAATCTGAAACAAAATTTCTATTTTTGCTTTAAATTCACAACTAATGAAAATCAATCAGCTACAAATAGAAATTGACGGAATCGATAAAGAAATTCTGCGTGATTTGATGGAAGATGCTAGAAAACCTATTCTACAAATTGCAAACAAAATCGGAATTTCTGGTGCAGCCATTCATCAAAGGTTGAAAAAACTGGAAGAAGCTGGCGTAATTTCGGGTTCCAAATTCATTGTAAACAATAAAGTTTTAGGCTATAAAACTATGGCATTCATTGGTGTTTATCTTGAAAAAGCTGCCAGTAATTCGGAAGCTGTAAAAGAATTAAAAAAAATTCCTGAAGTGCTCGAATGTCATTATACGACTGGAAATTGGAGTATTCTTATCAAAATCATTTGTCGTGATAACGAACATTTAATGCAACTTTTGAATAAAAAAATCCAACCAATTGACGGCGTTTCTAGAACGGAAACCTTCATATCTTTGGAACAACAAATAGAAAGACAGATTCAACTTTAAGAAGCCCTTCGACTGCGCTCAGGGTGACAAATTAGTATTAAAAAGAACTCAAATGAACCTCAACAAATTCTCAAAAGAAAACATAGCAACCGCATTTTACATCATTTATATTTTGATTGCTGGTTTGTGCTACGAACTTTTCCCAGGCGATGCTAAAACTCCAAATATGGGCGTTTTATTGTTGTATGTGCTTATTCCTGTGAGTCTAATTTATTTTATGGCGCATTTGGTGAAACAAATTTATGGCAATCAAAGTTATGTGAAATGCCTTTTAATTCATGGTGTGGCTTGGTTATCGGTTGCGGTAATTTTGTCCGCTTTTGCCAAATAAAAAATCCGCTATTTTCATAACGGATTTTATAGTATTTCAAGAAAATTAATCTCTTCGGCTGCCTCCCATGTAAAGCGAGACATAATAAAGTAACGTTCCTATAGAACCAATCGCAGCAACTACATAAGTTCGTGCTGCCCATTTCAAAGCATCTTCTGCTCCTGCATATTCCGCTTGATTTAACATATTTTTATTTTTCAACCAAGCTAAAGCACGATTACTAGCATCATATTCTACTGGTAAAGTAATAATGGTAAACAAAGTTGTTGCTGCAAATATTAAAATACCAATTAACAATAAGGATGGAAAAGTTCGAATCATTATTATTCCTAAAAGCAAAATCCATTGTACAATTCCAGAAGTGAAAGATACAATTGGCACTAACTTAGAACGCAATTCCAACATACTATAAGCTCGAGCATGTTGCACGGCGTGTCCACATTCGTGAGCCGCAACAGCAGCCGCAGCCGCATTTCTTTGATTGTAAACGCTTTCACTTAGATTCACCGTTTTATCAGCTGGATTGTAATGATCGGTCAATTGACCTTCAACAGAAATTACTTTAACATCATAAATTCCGTTATCCGCCAGCATTTTTTCGGCAATTTCCTTGCCTGACATTCCGTTTTGTAATTGCAATTTTGAATAGAATTCGAATTTACTTTTCAGTCGACTACTTACTAGCCAACTCATTAGCATAATAATTCCGCCTAAAAGCATATAACCCATTCCCATAATTTTAAATTTAAAGTTTTTAATTATGCATCAAATTATACGCCAAAACTATTTTAGTTTTAAAAAATCAAATACAACTGACAATTCGTCAATTTTTTACCTTTGCATTGTCTTTCCATTCAAATGCTTCAATAATTTCGTCATAAACACATTTTCCGTTTACAATATTAAGTCCTTTAGCTAAAGATGGTTCTTTATCGCAAGCGACTTCCCAACCTAAGTTGGCTAATAATAAAACATACGGCAATGTAACATTAGTCAATGCCATAGTAGAAGTATACGGCACTGCTCCAGGCATATTGGCAACACAGTAATGAATCACATCATCAATAATATAGGTCGGATTTTCATGTGTAGTAGGCACTGTTGTTTCGAAACATCCGCCTTGATCAACAGCAACATCAACAATCACCGTTCCTGGACGCATTTCTTTAAGCATTTCTTTAGTAATCAGTTTGGGTGCTTTTGACCCTTTTATCAAAACACCTCCCACAATTAAATCGTGGTCTTTAATGTGTTTTCTGATATTGTATTCGCTAGAAAATTCGGTAATTACATGAGGCGGCATCACATCATTCACATAACGGAGACGTTTCATATTGGTGTCTAAAATAGTAACATGAGCACCCAAACCCGCAGCCATTTTTGCTGCTTGAACACCTACAACTCCAGCACCTAAAATCAGAACACGACCTGGAGGCACACCTGGAACACCGCCAAGCAATACGCCACGACCCTTGATGGGTTTTTCTAAATATTTTGCGCCTTGTTGTATCGCCATTCGACCGGCAACTTCCGACATCGGAGTTAGTAATGGCAAACTACCATCTGCATCTTCAACCGTTTCGTAGGCGATACAAATGGCATCACTTTTTAACATAGCAAACGTTAATTCTTCACTAGAGGCAAAATGAAAATAAGTAAACAAAACCTGATTGGGCTTTATTAATGGATATTCCTCAGCAACTGGCTCTTTGACTTTTACAATCATGTCGCTTAGTAAATAGACTTCTTCAATAGTTTTTAGAATGATAGCTCCGACTTTTTGGTAATCTTCATCAAAAAAACCACTTCCTTCGCCAGCAGAGGATTGAATAAATACGATATGATTGTTTTTAGTAAGTTCGAAAACTCCTGCAGGAGTCATTCCTACTCGGCTTTCGTTATTTTTAATTTCTTTTGGAACTCCGATTTTCATGTTGTGTGTTGTTTAGATGCCAAAAGTCGGAAATTACAACATAGAAATCAAATTAAAATAGGGGTTTGAGTTAATTTTTATCAAATAATCAAATAGATATGCTATTTTTTACAGGGTATGCAATAAAAAATAGTAATTTTATAATTATTTTTTTATATTTTTATAGGGGTGTAATATGAAAATAAAAAACCTCATAAACAAAATGCTTATGAGGTTGATTCATCAATAGAATTTTATTTATCCCACCAAGTTAATCACTTTTCCTGGAACGATAATTACTTTATTTGGTGTTCTTCCGTCTAATTGTTTGATGGTTCTTTCGTCTGCCATTACAATTTCTTGAATTTGTGGAACGGTTAAATCTAAAGGCAATTTAATCGTGAAACGCATTTTTCCATTGAATGAAACCGGATATTCTTTCTCTGATTCTACTAAATATTTCTCTTCACAAATTGGGAAAGCAACTGTTGAAACTGAACCTTCATGCCCTAATTGCGACCATAATTCTTCAGCAATATGAGGCGCATACGGAGAAACCAAAATCGCTAATGGTTCCAGAATTTTTCTGCTATTGCATTTCATTGTAGCCAATTCGTTTACACAAATCATAAACTGTGAAACCGATGTGTTGAACGAGAAATTCTCGATGTCTTCGGTAACTTTTTTGATGGTTTTGTGTAATGCTTTATACATTTCAGCAGTTGGTTCGTCGTTAGAAACATTCAAACCTGTATTTTCATCAAAGTACAAACGCCATAATTTTTTCAAGAAACCAGAAACTCCTGTAATTCCTGCAGTATTCCATGGTTTTGCTTGTTCCAATGGACCTAGAAACATTTCATATAAACGTAATGTATCTGCGCCATAATCATTACAAATATCATCTGGATTGACAACATTGTACCATCTTTTTGACATTTTTTCTACTTCACGACCAACGATATATTTTCCGTTTTCAGTTATGAATTCTGCTTCTTTAAATTCTGGAATCCAATTTCTTAATTTATCCAAATCTATTTCATCAGAAGCATTAACAATATTCACATCAACTCTTAATTCTTCTGTTTCATAATCTTTTTTTAGATTTTTAGAAACATATTTATTTGTTCCTGAAACTCTATAAACTATAGCACTCATTCCCAAAATCATTCCTTGATTAATCAATTTCTTAAATGGTTCTTCAGTTGGAGCGAAACCTTTGTCTTTTAGAAATTTATTCCAAAAACGAGAATACAATAAATGTCCGGTTGCGTGTTCGCTTCCACCAATGTATAAATCTACACTTTCCCAATATTTTATAGCTTCTGCTGAAGCAAATTCGTTTTCATTATGCGCATCCATATAACGCATCCAATACCAAGAACTTCCTGCCCAACCTGGCATGGTGTTTAGTTCCAAAGGAAATATTGTTTCGTTATTTATCAACTGATTACTAACCACTGAACACTGAACACTATCCCAAGCCCAATTAGTTGCATTTCCTAAAGGCGGTTGTCCGTCTTCGGTTGGCAAATATTTTTCTACTTCTGGCAAAACGATTGGTAAATGTTTCGCATCAATCATTTGTGGCAATCCGTT
>CANCFZ010000191.1 GCA_947377425.1 Flavobacteriaceae bacterium | reverse complement strand
AAAAAAGTTTGGTTTTTCATTGGGTTTTAGGCAGTAACTACGCCACACAAACAACACAACTACACGTGTCCGCCGACAGGCAGACTAAAACCAATGTTAAATCAATAACAAACAAAATTATGATTCCACAATTATTTGTAGAAAGCATCGATTTAGGTGATGGAAGAAACATCACAATCGAGACAGGTCGTTTGGCAAAACAAGCTGACGGATCTGTAGTAGTAAGAATTGGTAAAACTGTAATCTTAGGAACAGTTGTATCATCAAGAAAAGCAAGTCCAGGTATCGACTTTTTACCGTTAACGGTAGATTATCGTGAAAAATTTGCAGCAGCAGGTCGTTTTCCTGGTGGTTTCTTTAAAAGAGAAGCACGTCCAAGTGATAACGAAGTATTAACAATGAGATTAGTTGACCGTGTTTTGCGTCCGCTTTTCCCATCAGATTACCATGCAGAAGTTCAAGTTATGATTCAGTTGATGTCTCATGACGAAGATGTTATGCCAGATGCATTAGCAGGATTAGCAGCTTCAGCAGCACTTGCTTTATCTGACATTCCATTTGAAACTTTAATTTCTGAAGCTAGAGTTGGAAGAATTGACGGTAAATTCATCATCAATCCAAGTCGTGCACAATTAGAATTGTCTGATATCGACATGATGATTGGAGCTTCAACTGATTCTATCGCGATGGTAGAAGGTGAAATGAAAGAAATCTCAGAAGCAGAAATGGTAGAAGCCATTAAATTTGCACACGAACACATCAAAAATCAAATTGCTGCTCAAGAACGTTTGCAAGCTGCTTTTGGTAAAAAAGAAGTTCGTACTTATGAAGGAGAAAGAGAAGACGAAGCAGTTTACGAAAAAGTAAAAGCAGCATCTTACGATAAAATTTACGCTATTGCAAGTAAAGGTTCAGCTAAACATGAACGTTCAGCTGCATTTGATGCTGTAAAAGAAGAAGTAAAAACATTATTTACTGAAGAAGAATTGGCAGAAAATGGAGATTTAGTTTCTAAATATTTCAAGAAAGTCAACAAAGAAGCAGTTCGTAACGTAACTTTAGATTTAGGAACTCGTCTTGACGGAAGAAAAACTACAGAAATCAGAGACATCTGGTGTGAAGTAGATTATTTACCATCGGTTCACGGTTCGGCATTGTTTACACGTGGAGAAACTCAAGCATTGGCAACGGCAACTTTAGGAACGTCTAGAGAAGCAAACCAAATTGATTCACCATCTGAACAAGGAGAAGAAAAATTCTATTTACACTATAATTTTCCACCATTTTCTACAGGAGAAGCGCGTCCATTGAGAGGAACTTCAAGAAGAGAAGTTGGTCACGGAAACTTGGCACAAAGAGCATTGAAAAATATGATTCCTGCTGATTGTCCTTATACAATTCGTGTAGTTTCGGAAGTATTAGAATCTAACGGTTCGTCTTCTATGGCAACGGTTTGTGCTGGAACATTATCATTAATGGATGCTGGTATTCAAATGATTCGTCCAGTTTCAGGAATTGCAATGGGATTGATTACTGACGGTGATCGTTTCGCAGTTTTATCTGATATTTTAGGTGATGAAGATCATTTAGGAGATATGGATTTCAAGGTAACTGGAACTTCTGAAGGAATTACAGCTTGTCAAATGGACATCAAAATTGACGGATTGAAATACGAAATCATGGAGCAAGCATTAGCTCAAGCTCGTGATGGGCGTTTGCATATTTTAGGAAAATTAATTGAAACATTGGCTAAACCAAATGCTGACGTTAAAGTTCACGCTCCAAAAATCATTATGCGTACAATTCCTGGAAACTTCATTGGTGCGTTAATTGGACCTGGAGGAAAAGTGATTCAAGAATTACAAAAAGCTACTGGTTGTACTATCGTTATTAACGAAGTTGACGAGCAAGGAGTTGTAGAAATTCTTGGAACTGATCCTAACGGAATTGCAGCTGTATTGGCAAAAATCGATTCTATCATTTTCAAACCACAAATGGGTGAAGCTTATGAAGTGAAAGTAATTAAAATGTTAGATTTTGGCGCAGTAGTTGAATATACTGATGCTCCAGGAAACGAAGTTTTATTACACGTATCGGAACTAGCTTGGGAAAGAACAGAAAATGTTGCCGATGTTGTAAATATGGGTGACGTTTTTCAAGTGAAATATTTAGGAGTTGATCCTAAAACTAGAAAAGAAAAAGTTTCTAGAAAAGCACTTTTACCAAGACCAGCTCGTGAAGAAAATCGTGCTCCAAGAGACGAAAATCAAGCACCAAGAGAAGGAAATAAAATTACTCCAAAAGCAGAATAGTTTATTTTAAATTATAGAAAAGCCCAACTTGAGAAATAGTTGGGCTTTTTTGGTTTTAATATTCATCATGTTCTAACTTCATGTATAAAAAATTACGTTTTCTTATATACGTTTTTATTTAATTCACAAAAAAAAACGAATTATTTATATATGCCATAAAGACTAAAAAGCTTTTACAGGTTGATTATAAAAAAAGCTCACTTAAAACAATTAAATTCTTACATTTGAAACTACTAAAAACAGAACTATGGAATTTATTATATTCATTTTAGCAGTTTGTATCATTATTTTATTCAATAATTTCTATAATTTAAAGAAGGAAAATAGCTTTATAAAATCTATTATTGAGAAATATAGTGAAGATAGTTCGTTTTTAAAAAATGAACTTGCTACTTTGAAAAAATTGCTTGATGGTAATACGATTTCTTCGGGAACTATTGTGGTAAAAGAGGAAATTAAAGTTCCAAATGCTGAAATTATTCAAGAAATTGTGATTGAAGATGCTTCGTTGCATTTTACTTCTATTACCGAAGAGGTTGTTGAACACGAGATTTCGATTGATAAAACTGAACCTGTTGCGGCGGCTGTAATTGAAGAGCCAATTATTGCTTACGAAAGTCAAACAGCCCTAAGAATTGAAAAACAAATTCCTATTGAGGAAAAAGTATATGTAGAAAGTGCTTTTTCAAAGTTTCTGAAAAATGCCGAAAAACAATTTGCCGACAATTGGACTGGAATTCTAGGAACAGCAATTATGGTTCTCGGAATTGGTTATTTGAGTATTTACACCGCATTAAAAGTTACGCCATTATTTAGAGTTTTAATTATGTGGCTGTACGCAGGAGTACTATTTGGTTCTTATTACATTTTACAGAAAAAAGAAAAATGGGCAACAACGGGACTTTGGCTACGAAGTGCTGGCGCAAGTTTATTTCTATTTGGATGTTTTGGTGCTTCGCAAATTCCGGCACTAGCTTTTATCGCCAATCCGATTGCAGGTTATTCGTTGATTGGTTTGGGAATTGCGCTCAATTTATTTGTAGGTTACATCATCAAAAAACAGACATTTTTATCGCTTCATGTTGTTTTGAGTATGTTGATTTTATGCGTAATTCCAGAAAAAAGTTTGGCAACAATTCTATTAGCAGCCATTACTGCAACAATCGGAATCATCTTATCGTACAAAGAAAAATGGGAATATCATTTACTAATTGTCATTACTGCTTTTATCATTTTTGACATTTGGTTTAATGCACAAGGCCCCAAATTAACTACTACTGAAAATATTATTGCAATTCTCGGAATCATCACTGTTGCAGGAAGTTGTATGTTCATGCAATACCGAAGCGTTTATGAAAATACTCGTTTCGATAAAGCTGGTTTTATAACACATTTAACCAATTGGGTTTTATTTGCAACTGGATTAATTTTACATTCTACTGGCAGTAAATTCAAGACTTTTGTACTTTTTGCTGGCGCAATTATTTGCTTAATTATTGCACTTCAAGCTAGAAAAAAGAAAGTATTTTGGTTGTATCATTTGGATGGAATGGTTTCGTTTATATTACTGACTTTAAGCATCATAATGTTGAACGATTGGAAAGTTGGAATTGACATTATCGCATGTGTTTTATATTTAGTGATGCTGGTTTGCTTGTTCGTGGTTAACAAAGCACAAGAAACTTTATTACACAAGATTTTCCTTGGAATCAATCATTTATTCGGAATTGGATTGGTAACTTTTGGTGCATTATTGATTTCAAACTCATTGGATTTGAGTAAAATCACTAGCTCTTTTTCAACTTCAATTGTTTTATTTTTAATTGCTATTTCTATTCCAATTATTACTTCTATTAAAAAAGAATTTTCAGAAATCGATACATTCTTTGGCGAAAAAAGTTTGAGTTTGAATGGTGTTTTGGCAATGGTATTTTCGGTTTTTGTTATTACAAATGCAAATGCTGTTTTAATTTACAATTCATTTGTTTATGTTCTAATTGGAATTGCATTAATTTGGGCATTTTTGACAAAGAAATTTGAAAATCCAACCTTTGATATTGGACGAATACTCTTTTATGTTTTGGCTTTATTCATTGGAATTTTCATCATCAAAATCGAAGAAAAGTCTTATTACGATTGGACTTTCGCATTAGGATTAGTTCTTCTTGTGGCGCTAAACTGGACAATCAAGTATTTCTACAAAAATGATTTCATAATACGATTTATCGG
>CANCFZ010000190.1 GCA_947377425.1 Flavobacteriaceae bacterium | reverse complement strand
TCTCCAGCTTCAATAGTCCGAATTTGTGACACAATCGATTTTAAAGTTCCTACATTTTCTAATGATTTTTGTTCCTCATCATCATTGGAAACTCCGTAAAGTCCGATTCCTAATCGCACCATATCATATTGCGCTTGTTGAAAATTGGATATTCCAGAAGTATTTAAAATATGACGAATTGGGTTTATGCCTAATTCTGACATCAATTTGGATGACAATTCTTCAAATAATTTAATTTGCGAAAGCGTAAAATCTATAAATTTCGTGTCGTCGCTAGTTGCCAAATGCGACAAAATACTTTTTACGGCAACGGTTTTATTGTCTTTAAGTTTTGCAATTAATTCATCTATATTTTCTTCTTCAAATCCCAATCGGTGCATTCCAGTATCCAATTTAATATGAATTGGGAAGTTCTTTAATTTCTTTTGTTCGGTAATTTTCAAAAAAGCTGTCAAACCTTTAATTGAATAAATCTCTGGTTCTAATTGATGCTGAATTATAGCCGAAAAACTTGTGTTTTCAGGATTCAAAACCATAATTGGCAAATCGATTCCGGCATTTTTTAACGAAATTCCTTCATCGGCGAAAGCAACACCGAGATAATCTACTTTGTGGTGCGAAAGTAATTTAGCGACTTCAAATCCGCCATTTCCATATCCGAAAGCTTTTACCATTACCATCAATTTGGTTTCGGAATTTAGTTTGGATTTATAGAAATTCAAATTATGACTGATAGCGTTCAAGTTGATTTCTAAAACCGTTTCATGTGTTTTCTCTTCAAGTGAGGAAACAATTTCTTCAAAATGAAAATGACGCGCTCCTTTTATTAATATCGTTTCATTGTCAAACGATATTTTATCCATTCCTTCGATAAATTTCTCAGTTGATTCAAATGCGATACAATTGGGAAATTTATTTTTAAATCCAGAAATAGTTTTTCCAATGGCAATAACACGATTGATTTTATTGGAAACTATCAAATGTGAAACTTGCGAATACAATTCTTCGGTTACCAATCCGCTTTGAAAAATATCGGAGAGAATTAAGGTTTTCTTTTTGTATTGTTTTTGACTTTCTAGAAAATCTAATGCGATTTTTAACGACTGAAAATCAGAACTATAACTATCATCAATAAGCGTTGTATTGTTGATTCCGTTTTTGACTTTCAAACGCATTTCAACCGGATACAACATGGTCATTCGCTGCTGAATAATATCTTGATCATATTTGAAATACAACATAACCATCAAGCATTGCAAGGCATTTTCAATCGATGCTTGATCGGCAAATGGAATGGTAATTTTGAAACAAAGTTTCTCGTAAGTAATTTTGAATTCGGTTTTATCGGAACTTTCTTTGGCAATTACAAAAACATCGGCTTTTCCATCCTCAGAACTCCAAGTAAACGTTTTTATTTTTGGATTTAGAAACGCTTCTACCGTTCTGTTTTTATTCATAATTAAAACTTCTACCGAACTGAAAAGCTTTAATTTTTCTTTTATTTTTTCTCCTGCATCGTGAAAACCTTCATCGTGAGCTGAACCAATATTGGATAAAATTCCGATACTTGGTTGGATAATTTTTTGAAGATTCGCCATTTCATTTTTAGTAGAAATTCCGGCTTCAAAAATGGCAAGATTGTGTTTTTCATTAATTCCCAAAACCGAAAGCGGTACACCAACTTGCGAATTATAACTTTTGGGCGAACGAATAATATTATAATCGGGACTTAATAAGAAATTCAACCATTCTTTAATGATGGTTTTTCCGTTACTTCCTGTGATTCCTATAACTGGAAAATCGAAGTCACTTCTATACGATGCAGCAAAAGTTTGCAATGCTTGAAGTGTGTTTTCAACTACTAAAAAATTGGCTTTCCCTTGTAAATTGGACGGAATATAACTCACCACAAAATTCACAACTCCGTTTTCAATAAGTTGGGTAACATAGTGATGTCCGTCATTATTAGGGCCAATTACAGCGAAAAATAAAGTGCTTTCGCTATTTTGCAAAGAACGACTGTCAATAGAAACTGCGTCGATAATTGCTACATCAGTAATTCCAATGAATTTGGCTTTAATGATTGGGATGATATTTCTTATGGAGAGTGTCAATTTTTATTGTTTTTTATTGTCACCATTCAAATGCTCTGCATCTTTTACATCAATATTTTCACGCATAGCTTTGTAGTATGCCGCACGACTTAATGGCTCATACTCTTCGGTTTCGCCGAGTAAAACTAAATTATCACTGTCGGCTTTTCTAAAACTATAATGTGCTAGGTTTCCTGTTCTAGTACAAACAGCGTGAACTTTGGTTACATATTCTGCAGTTGCCATAAGCGCAGGCATTGGCCCAAAAGGATTTCCTTTAAAATCCATATCCAATCCGGCAACGATTACTCTAATTCCAGAATTGGCCAAATCGTTACAGACACTAATAATTTCATCGTCAAAAAACTGTGCTTCATCAATACCAACAACATCACATCCTTGCGCTAGAATTCTAATATTAGCAGCAGCAGGAACCGGCGTTGAACGAATTTCATTTTTATTGTGAGACACCACCATTTCTTCGTCGTAACGAGTATCTATGGCAGGTTTAAAAATCTCTACTTTCTGTTTGGCAAATTGCGCTCTTCGTAATCTTCGGATGAGTTCTTCGGTCTTTCCCGAAAACATCGAACCGCAGATTACTTCAATCCAACCAAATTGTTCTTTATGATTTACTGTATTTTCGAGAAACATTTAGTAATTTCGTTATTTTAAAAAGGTAATTTCTGTTACATTTGTACAAAACAAAAATATCAAATTTATAACTACATATTCCACTTCAACTGATAAATTATGAAAAAAAGATTGGAAGCTGAATTAATAAGCATCGCGCACCGAGTTTTAAAGTTAAAAAACAAATCGGAAATCGATCAATTGTATCATGAAACTCAAAAACTGTATGAAGCTTTAACGGTTTTAAAGTTTTATGGCGACAATTATGAGCAACTAAAATCAGATGTTGCTGTTGAAGATTTAGAAGAAAAAGTAACTGCTTTTGTAGAGAATAAAACTTCCATTGAAACTCCAATCCAAAAAGTAGCTGAACCAATTATTGAAGAGGAAACAGTAGCTACTGAACCCGAAATAATAGAAGAATCAACTGATGAAGAAGAACTTGTAGTTGATGAGAAAATAAACGAAGAACCAATTGCTTTGGAAGAAGAGGATGAAACCGAAGAAGAAGATGTAATTGTTGGCGAAATAACAATAGAAGAAGACGAAGAACCAATTGCTGAATTAAAAAGTGATTTAGATTTTGAACCTATATTTGAATTGGCTGCCGAATCACCAATTGAAGATGTTATTGAAGAGAAAATTGAAGCGCCAAAAGTAGAAGCAAAACAAATTTCGTTTGAAGATTTATTAGGAGATTACACTGAGCCAGTTTTTGTTAAACCAAATGACATTGTAGTTCCGGCATCGTTGAAAAGTGTTATTGACGACAAACCACTTTCGTTAAACGACCAACATTCTAAAGCAATTAATATTGGAATGAATGACAGAATTGCTTTTGTAAAACACCTTTTTGCTGACAGTAATGAAGATTTTAATAGAGTAATTTCGCAACTGAATACGTTTAGTTCCGCTATTGAAGCTAAAGATTTTATTGAAGAAATCATCAAACCCGATTATAATAATTGGATTGGAAATGAAGAATATGCTGAACGTTTTTTAGAAATTGTAGCCAACAAATTCAACTAAATGTCAAAACTTTACATCGTTCCTACGCCAATTGGCAATCTTGAAGACATGACTTTTAGAGCCATTAGAGTACTGAAAGAAGCCGATTTAATTTTGGCGGAAGACACGCGCACCAGTGGAAAATTGCTGAAACATTACGAAATTTCAACGCACATGCACAGCCATCACATGCACAACGAGCACAAAACCGTTGAAAATTTGATTGCGCGATTAAAAGGTGGTGAAACTATTGCATTAATTTCTGATGCAGGAACGCCAGCCATTTCTGATCCTGGATTTTTATTAACGCGCGCTTGTGTTGAGAATAATATTGAAGTAGATTGTTTGCCTGGCGCAACCGCTTTTGTACCAGCATTAGTAAACAGTGGTTTGCCCAACGACCGATTTATATTTGAAGGATTTCTACCCGAAAAAAAAGGAAGACAAACAAGATATTTAGCTTTAGCAGAAGAAACTCGAACCATGATTTTTTATGTTTCTCCACATAAATTGGTAAAAACATTAGCTGAATTTGTGCAGTATTTTGGAGCAGAACGCCAAATTTCTATCTCTAGGGAATTATCTAAACTTCATGAAGAAACCATTCGCGGAACAGCTGAAGAAGTTTTAAAACATTACGAAGCAAAACCTCCTAAAGGTGAAATTGTTGCTGTGGTTGGTGGGAAGAGTTTGAAGTAATAATTGCCTCAAACCCACATTTTTTTTAACAACTTGATTTTCAATTCAATTTTTATACATTTGCCAAACATTTACACGCCAAAATCTAATTTCTAATATCTAAAATCTAATATCCTATGCGTTGGACATTAAAATCGAAGCCAGAAAAAGAA
>CANCFZ010000189.1 GCA_947377425.1 Flavobacteriaceae bacterium | reverse complement strand
AAATTGAAAAATCAGATTTAGAAAGTGATATTTTAATTTAACATTCAATTCGGTAAGTTTTATCTTAGTAGTATTGTCAAATTTTTTATATTTACTTTTTAATTCATTTGTTTTGAACATTAAATTTTACAAACCAAAAAGTGAAATTCTTCAACAATATATTGAAGGGTATTATTTCTTGACCAATAAAAAAACCGATTCAGTTGTAGAATATTTTACCTTTCCCAACAACTTCAGTATCATTTCAATCATTGAAAATGCACAAATAATATATTCTGAAAACAGAGGAATGATCAAAGAAAAACAAGGCGCTCCTTTTTTATCAGATTTAATTTGTCATTACAAAAAACCAATAAAACTTTCTTACGAAGGAAACATTAATGAAGTAACTTTTTACTTCAAACCACTTGGTCTCAATGCTTTTTTAAACAAATCTTTATGTAATTACACTAATGATTTTTTTTCAAATTTTATTCCCTTTGACGATTACAAAGAATGTTTTACATCAATTTTTAAGGAAAATGAATTCGAAAAAAAAAGGCAGCTTATTGAAGAGTACTGGCTATCAAAATTAATAGGTTTTCAGCATCCTTTTTTAAATAACGTAATTGCCGATTTGAAAAATATAGAAAATGACTATTCTGTAGCAGATTTAGCTAAAAAATATGGTGTTTCCCGTCAAAACTTCACCAAACACTTTGAATTCAATTTATGTAAATCACCATCAGATTATAAAAAAATTCAACGATTTAGAGAAGCTTTAAAATCCCAAATTAAAAAGTCATCTAAAGATAATTTGACGAGCTTGAGCTATGATATGCTATTTTACGACCAATCGCATTTAATTAAAGATTTTAAATCATTAACTGGTTTGACTCCAAAAAAATTCTTCAAAACTATTTCGTCTAAAGAAGATGGCGAAATTAATTGGTTATTTGTGTAAGTTACATTTTTACAATTTCATGAATGTTATAAAATATATTTTTACATAAATATTATACAAATTATCTTGAAAAAAATCATACTATTCTTATTTACAATTTCAGCAACTTATGCTCAAGAAATTACAAAAGCTGAATTAATAAAAACCGCCAAATCATTTAAATTAGATACTATTACGCATCAATTATCTGGAGATGGTTTTGAACTTCTAAAAGAAGAAATGAAGGTCAATCAAAATTTTATGTTGGGCGAATATCACAATTCTAGTCTGATATCTAAATTTACACAAAGCTTATTTCCTTATTTAAAAGAGGCTAATTACAAAGTTTGGGTTACCGAAATTAGTCCAACATCTGTTAGAAAATTGAATTCATTTTTAGACAGTAAAAATTTTACAAAAAACATAACGGATTTTACAACCAAATATGGTAAAAATAATGATGCTATTCCGTTTTTTATTTCACCAGCCGATTTTGAAATGTTACAATCATCACGAAATAATGAATTTGAACTTTGGGGTTTAGACCAACATTATTTTGGCGGATTTCAATTTGTTATGAATGATATTTATAATGGTTATGATGCAAAAACTAAACTAGAAAATCCAACTTTACTTCAAGATTCAGGTAAACCAGATGGTGATGCTGCATTTTCAAAACTATTTGATTTATCAAAAAATAAATTGGCGCAAAATATTAAAAAAGAAATGCTAGAATCAATAGCAATCTATACTGATTACTCTGCAGGAAGGTATTATCAGAACAATACGGCTAGATCTTTATTGATGAAAACCAATTTTTATAATTATTATACCCATTATGTAAGCACGAAAAAGGTTGCACCAAAAGCATTTTTTAAATTGGGAAGCAACCACATTTCAAAAGGATTATCGCCACTAGGAATTTTAGATTTGGGAGATTTCATCAATCAATTTACCGAAATAAAAAACCAAAAGTCAATTCACATTCAGCTATGTTATCGATTTGAGTTAGATAAAAATGTAATGACTGATATGCTAAGTGCTGGCGATTATCCTATTGAGTTGTTAGAATTGTATAAAGAAAATGAATGGATTATCATAGATTTACGTCCTTTACAAGCAAGACTTTACAATCAACAATTAAAAAAAGAGCCTAAAATTGAGTTGTCAAAAGAGATGATTGATTGCATTAAACAATTTGATGTTTTGATTTTATCACCCGAAAAAAGAAAATAAATATTTTCCATTTTTACAATTTCATGAATTTTATTTTTCATTATTTTACTAAAAATTAACAATCACCCTAAAAATTAAAGTTATGGTAAATCTTATTGTAAAAGTAGTTGTTATTGCAGTATCAATTGTTACGACACTTATTGCTTCCTTTTTTAGTTAACTTTAGTTTCTATTTTAAAAGAAATTTTTTTAGATGTTTTTTAACGTCTCATAATTTATTGTGATGAAAATTTAGAAGCATTTAAAAAAATCATCAAATCATTTAACTAACAAAAACTATTTCATTACCCATGAATAGCACTTCAAAAAGAATATTATCGTTATTAATTATCTTTATCAACACCTTTTCCTTTTCACAAGAAATCAAAGATCCAGATTACTTTCTTATTCCAAATAAGGAAGATTTACCCAAGATATTTTTAGTTGGTACTTTTCATTTTGAGTACTATAACAAAGATGCCAACAAAGTTGATAAGCAAAAACAAGTTGATATTTTATCTGACGAAAAACAAAAGGAGTTAAACCAATTACTAGATTATATTGCTAAATTCAAACCAACTAAAATTTGTATTGAAGCTCCAGAAAAATGGGATGCAATGGGCAAATACAAATCTTATAAATTAGGAAAAACACCATTAGGAAAAGACGAAATTCAGCAAATTGCCTTTCGATTAATGGAACGATTTAAACTTGATACCGTTTATAGTGTTGATGCAAAAGCGGTTTATGAAGATTTGATGGAAAGCAAAGATTCTACAATTATAAATCCGTACTTCGAACGAATATTTAAAAATTACACTTTCAAATCAAATCCGAATTACAAAAAATGGATTGAATATGAAACTGAAATGAATTTAAGAACACCTTTACTTGAGTATTTTAGATATTTTAATTCCGAAAAAAGATTCTTGAGAGATTACGGATTTTACCTAACCGAAGATTTTAAAAACGGAAAATATGAAGGTGCTGATGCCTTAGCAACCTATTGGTATGACAGAAATTTAAGGATTTTCAGAAACATACAACGAATAACAACCGCACCAAATGATAGAATTTTAGTGTTATTTGGAGCTGGTCATATTTCTATTTTAGACCAATTACTAAAATGCTCCACTGAATATGATTATATCAAATTTAATGATTTAAAATAATTTTATTTATATCACTATTTTCATCTAATATTTAAATTATAACCATGCACCACAATCTTTGTAAAAACTGCCAACATACATTTGAAGGAAATTTTTGTTCCAATTGTGGGCAAAAAACAAGTACAAAACGATTGGATTGGCATTTTGTAAAAGAGGAATTACAATACACATTTTTGCATATAAATAAAGGATTGCTTTACACCGCAAAACAATTGTTTACACAACCTGGCAAGACAATACGAGATTATATTGACGGAAAAAGAGTGCAGCATTACAAGCCAATTTTACTGGTTTTTGTACTTGCAGGTTTAAATGGATTATTGACGCACTATATTGATGTAGAGAAATTTATGCCCAAAACAGATACTCATGTTAAAATGAAATCTGGACTCTCGTTTGGGAAAGAATCGTTTGATTGGATTCTTTCACATTATTCTATTATTGAATTAGGATTAATTCCGATACTATCATTGTGTTCGTATCTTGCTTTTAAAAAATGGGGTTACAATTATATTGAGAATATTATTATAAATTGTTTTGCTTCTGGACAGCGTTTATTGTTTGGAATCGCAGTTTTTCCAATAGAATATTTATTTCGTAAAAGCGGATATTTCGTAACTATTTCTAGCATTTTATCATTAATAACATACTTGCTAACGGTATGGACATATTATAAAATCTATGAAAAACAAGTTATTGGTAATTTCATTTTAAGATTTTTACTTTTTGCATTTTTGTTTGGAATAATTTTTATTCTGACTGTTGTAATAGCAATTATATTGGTGTTGATATTAACAAAATCACATTATATCAATCTTCATTAAACCGGATTGTATTCCATTACTTTCAATTCTTTAGAAAGTAAGTCTAAGTATTGATAATGCACTTTATCATCTTTATCAAAAGCACCATTTTTATTAATATCTTCAATGGTTCTAAAATACATTCTGTTTTGATAATCTATTATTTTCCAATCTATTAATTCTTGAAATTCTTGTGATAATTTCGTAAAATTTGAACCATTAATACTACTTATATATAATGATTTTATGTCATTACTATCAACTTTTCCGTCTTTATTAGTGTCCGCATCAGACAATGTGTAAATCATGAAATGTTTTTTAGATTTATCTGCAATAGTTTTTAAATAGGTTGCGGTTTCAATCAAAATTTGTTTATCCGTTAAAGCGGTTATAGTATCTTTTCCAATTTCTTGAAATTTTATGTTTTGCAAATAACCAGTAATTTCAAACTCATTATTATTAGAAACCGTAAAACTCTG
>CANCFZ010000188.1 GCA_947377425.1 Flavobacteriaceae bacterium | reverse complement strand
TTTTCTACTTTCACATAATTTGAAAATACACGCTCTGATTTATGCCCGCTTATAGACATAATATCATGTATTGGCATTCCCGATTTATAGGCATTTGTACAAAAAGACCTTCTTGCAGTATGTGAAGAAACCAGTTTGTATTTTGGCATTACCTGTTCACTTTCCTTCCCTCCTTCTGTTCTTGTTAAGGTGTGATTTTCTGTAATCTTTGCTCTTTTGCAAATTGCTTTAATGTGTTTATTGACAAAAATCTTATTTATGTATTTTGGAAGACTTCCCTGCCTCTTATTTATAATTTCTGTCACAATTGTATTCAATGGTATAATAACTGCATTAGAAGTCTTTATTTGCTTTACACGGAAATATTTAACACCATCTTCCGTGTGTATAACCTCCGTTTGCTTTCTAAGCAATCCTGATAAATCAGAAATCCGTAATCCTGTATAACATCCTATCAAAAAAATATCTCTAACAGTGTCTAACAAATCATCATTTAAAACTAACTCTTGAATTCTTGCTAGTTCTTCAACTGTTAAATAAACGTGGTCTATTTCTTCTGTCATTTTAGTGAAGTAGTTTTTCTTGTATTCACTATTGTTATGCACACCCTCATCATAAGCAAATCCTAATATTGTTTTGAGTTTTTGAATAATAGTCCCAATGTAATTTTTGGAATAATTCTTATCAGTTAAATATCGTATATAATCATTGTAAAACTCTCGATTACAATCGTTAAATGAAAACTTCTTTAACTTTCTATTTGCGATATACTCTTTTAATCTTGATAGTCCAGTTTTATAGGTTTTTATAGTTCCAACAGTTAGAATCTTCTTAGTATATGGACTATTATTTTTAGAATAATAAACCAAAAACCATTCGTAGTAATCAATTAAATTCTGTTTTGGAGCAGTTGAATCATTTGATATTTCAACTTTCTTACCAAAAGCATCATTCATGATTTTTAAAGCCATCATTTCTGAAAGATTATTTTCATCAATTGACAAAATTGATTTATTGAATTTAATAAGTGATTCAGATAATTTCATGTTTATATCTGCTGCACCCAATACCGAAGAAGGTAATTTGAGACGCTCTTTTTTGGAATCCCATTCCTTCAAATTAAGAATGGTAAAACCTGTTGATGTTCTCAATCTAATGTTTCCATTTGAGTTTCTGTATTCAAAATTTATTGAATAACTTTTTGTACTTTTACGAAGATAAAATCTAATTTTCATCGGTTAACTTTTTTAAAAAGATTACTATTGTAATATTAGATTTTGGTAAATTTTAATCAAAATTTTGTGACCGTTTTTGTGACCATTCTGAACCATTTGTGTCCATTTGTGTCCACTACAACAAAAAATTGATTTTAAAAAAGCCTTTAAAAACGTCGAGTTGACGCTAAATCCCTAAAAAAACATGACCTAAAAACCATTCAGTCGAGGTCACGAATGAATGCTAAAATAAGAAAAACGTTCAAGTAAAACTTGAGCGTTTTTTTGTATAGAACTTCTTAGGGTAGCTGAGGTGTTGCATTAAGGTTCTCGAAATGCTCTCGAAGCTCCCAAAATAAAAAAGCTGTACATTTTAGACAACCTTAGCCACTTTTTTAGTCTACGAAAATATTAAGGAAGTAAATTTCCGAAAAAATAAACTTATCGTTATAGGGGTTTTTACATCTTTTAATACTCTAAACAACTGCTTATCAATATATTAAAAATAGTTCCGAAAGCTGACTAAGTCATACGCTTTGTTAAAAACTATGGCCGTTTGTGAATAAGTTTACTTTCTTCTTCTATTTAAATTGCCCACCTTTGTATTTGACAGTTAGACGTATAGGCGCCGATACATACTAAGTCAAAATTTATTTTTTTTAACTTAATACTTTTAAATAATGAGTGTTAAATTTAAGGCCCTTCAAAGAAGGAACCCTCAGGACTCAACAGCTCCTGAGAAATTTTATGCCGCTGCTATTGCAGATGGGCAAACCGATTTGGATAAGCTCGCAGAGCTAATTTCCTATCAATGTACAGTTACCGAAGCCGATTGCTATGCGGTGTTGATGTCATTAGAGCACAACATTATTAGCGAATTAGGTGAAGGTAGAATTGTAAAACTAGGACGACTTGGAAACTTTCAAGTTAGTGTTAGTTCACATGGTATGGTAACTGCTGCCGAAGTTAATTCGAATGCTATTACAAAAAACCGTATTCTTTTCCGTCCTGGAAAAAAATTGCGCAATTTGTTAGCAACGTTAACCTACAACAAAGCCAGCTAGAACTCCGTAACTAAGTAATTAGTTATTGTAAGACCTCGAGTATTCCAGTGCTCGGGGTCTTTTTTTTTGTTTTTTTTTACTAAAATTTTCGTCAAATCGTAGTTACGAAGCATTTGTATCGTACTGACGAACTGTTTGTCTCGTACTGACGAGTCAAAAGAACGATAAGGACGAATTGAAAAAGGGTATGAAATAAGCTAAAAAGTGGTTTGAAACACAAAAAACGTAACTCTTACTATTAATATAAGTGATTTTTAAAAGACAAAAAAGACAAAATAGGCACTTAAAAACATAAAAATTAGTAGTTTTCGATACAATTTTACGCTTCAAAATTTGCCATTTTAAAACCTAAAATTACTCGAAATGACGGCAGTAATAGTTCTTGTTTTTTGTAATTCTAATACGTATTCTTTAAAAATTTATTCTTTAAAACAAGTAATATCCATTTAATTCAACCACCACTTCGAGTGATTTTTAAAAGAAAAAAGGCTACTTTTTACTTTTAAAAATAGTATTGGGAACTAGTATAAACAAAAAAAAGCTCAAAAAAAGCAGCTAGAACCCCGATTTTTGAGCAATTAAGTATTGTAAGACCTCGAGTAATTCCAGTTACTCTTTCGAATTATGATGTAAATATAAATGATTATAGATAAACTTGATGCAAGCTGTTGAAAACTCTTTGAGTAGCTTATTTTATAAGGGTTAACAACTAATATCGTGTTAATATTACTAATTTAAGGGAAAGAAAAAACTTACCAAAATAATCAAATCATGCCTTTAAACTAACTTAAAGAAACTATTTTAAAGTTTTTTTATAACTCTTTCTATGCTATTAAAGACATCCTATTCTCTATACTACCACAAAAAAATAAGTAGGAATTTTCTTTTAGGGTTTTTCTCCTAGAAAATGTTTTTTAGTATGAGGGATTATTGTTAAGTTTGAGGAATATGTAACAAAGCATTAGAAAAGTGTCAATAAACACAACTCTAAAATATGTTATTCATAAAATATACACACCAAAAACAACTCTTAATGGCTGCTGAACAAAAACAAAAATTAGAACAACAACTCTGGAACATTGCGAATACCCTACGCGGCAAAATGGATGCCGACGATTTTAGAGATTACATCTTAGGCTTTATCTTCTATAAGTACTTGAGTACTAAAATGGATTTATATGCCAACAAAATATTGAAACCCGATGGTTTGACGTTTCAAGAAATTGAAGGTCACGCCGATGAAGCGGTGTTGATGGAGGAAATCAAACAACTAGCTTTAGATAAATTAGGGTACTTCTTAACGCCTTCTGAATTGTTTTCTGAATTGGCGCGCCGTGGTAATGCTGGCGGAAAAAACAACTTTATTCTTGGTGACTTGGCTAAAGTGTTGACGCATATTGAGCAAAGCACGATGGGTTCTGAAAGCGAAGAAGACTTTGGCAACTTGTTTTCTGATTTGGATTTGACTTCTCATAAATTGGGAAAATCGGAAAGTGATAAAAATGAATTGATTGTAAAAGTGCTAGTGCATTTAGACGAAATTGATTTTGATTTAGAGAATACCGATAGCGATGTATTAGGCGATGCTTATGAATATTTGATTGGACAATTTGCGAGTGGCGCAGGTAAAAAAGCAGGCGAATTCTATACACCGCAACAAGTGAGTAGCATTTTGGCGCAACTGGTAACGGTGGGCAAAGACCAACTAAAAAGTGTGTATGACCCAACTTGTGGCTCGGGCTCGTTGTTGTTGCGTGTGGCTAAAGAAGTGAAAAACGTAAGCGCTTTTTACGGACAAGAAATGAACCCAACGACCTACAACTTGTGTCGTATGAACATGATTATGCATGACGTACACTACAAGCGCTTTGATATTAAAAACGAAGATACGCTAGAACGCCCACAGCATTTGGACCTGCGTTTTGAAGCGATTGTTGCCAACCCACCTTTCTCGGCTAATTGGAGTGCCAGCCCATTGTTTATGAACGACGACCGCTTCTCTGCTTATGGAAAATTGGCACCGAGTAGCAAAGCCGATTTTGCTTTTGTGCAACACATGGTGCACCAATTGGATGATAACGGAACGATGGCAATTGTATTACCCCACGGTGTATTGTTTCGTGGCGGTGCCGAAGGACACATACGCGAATATTTAATAAAAGACAAAAACTATTTGGATGCCGTGATTGGCTTGCCTGCCAATATTTTTTATGGTACGAGCATACCCACCTGTATTTTGGTTTTGAAGAAAAAACGAACCACTACCGATGTGCTGTTTATAGACGCCAGCCAACATTTTGAAAAGGTGAAAACCCAAAACGTATTGCGCACCGAAGACATTGA
>CANCFZ010000187.1 GCA_947377425.1 Flavobacteriaceae bacterium | reverse complement strand
CCAAAAATTGAAATCATTATTCCAGATAACAAAACTTTAGAATTTAAAGAAGCCTTAATTTTTGGATTGCTTGGCGTTTTAAAATTAAGAAATGAAATTAATGTTTTGAGTAGCGTTACTGGTGCCGAAATGGATCATAGTTCAGGCATGATTTTTAACTAAAATTTACACAACTACATTCTTTTATTTTATAAATTAGCTACTCAATATTAAAACTATAAAAAAATGAGAAAACTAATCTTAGCAGTAATAGCTCTTTTGGGCTTTACATTAAGCACATCAGCACAACAAGCACCTAAAAAAGTAGACAAAGCCAAAACGGAAGCAAAAAAACCAGAGGCGAAAAAAGAAGAAACTAAAGTAGTTTTGAAAAAAGATGGAACGCCAGACAAGCGTTTTAAAGAAAACAAAGAAACAAAAGTAGTTTTAAAGAAAGATGGAACTCCAGATAAACGTTTCAATAAAGGGAAAAAATAATTAAACCAAATGCCGCTAAAACAAAGCGGCATTTTTGTTTTCTAAATTTTACTTCTCTTTTTGTATTTCATCCAACATAGCAATAATCTTGTCCAACTTATCAACTTCCAATTTATTCAATTTTATTGTTAATGCTTCAATCTCTAGCTTAGCGTCAATATTGGTTTGATAATCAGCTTCGGCGTGCATTCTGTCACGTTCGTTTTGTCTGTTTTGCGCCATCATAATGATTGGTGCTGCATAAGCTGCTTGTGTAGAAAACAACAAATTAAGCAAAATAAACGGATACGGATCCCAATGATTAACTAGTGCTACAACGTTTAATCCCATCCAAACTGCCACAATACAGGTTTGAATAATAATAAATCGCCACGAACCCATTCCGGTTGCGACTTTATCTGCTAATCGACTGCCAAAAGTCAAATTGTCCTTGTGTTCTTGATGCCATGTCTTTGTCATTTTCATAAAATATTTTTTAATTAAATCATTTTTTTAATTGATAAAAGTAACTATTAATTTCTTTCATTTCACAAATTCAAAATCTTTTTAAAACCTTATATTTGCACCACAAACAGACAAACTACAATGAAAGATTTACTTAAAAAATTTGAAAATAAAACGCCAGAAATAATATTCAATTGGAAAGACAGCGAAACCGAAGCCGAAGGTTGGACAGTTATCAACTCACTTCGTGGCGGAGCAGCTGGCGGCGGAACCCGTATGAGAAAAGGATTAGACATGAACGAAGTTTTATCTTTAGCTAAAACTATGGAAGTAAAATTTTCAGTTTCTGGACCGGCAATTGGTGGTGCTAAATCGGGAATTAATTTTGATCCGAATGACCCACGCAAAAAAGGCGTTTTACAACGTTGGTACAAAGCCGTTTCGCCTTTATTGAAAAGCTATTACGGAACTGGTGGTGACTTAAATGTTGACGAAATTCATGAAGTAATTCCATTTACCGAAGAATGTGGTGTTTGGCATCCACAAGAAGGAGTTTTTAATGGACATTTTAAACCAACAGAAGCAGATAAAATCAACCGAATTGGGCAATTGCGTCAAGGAGTTATTAAAGTAATTGAAAACCCAAAATTCTCGCCTGATGTTTTAAGAAAATATACTGTTGCCGATATGATTACTGGTTATGGTGTTGCTGAGGCAGTTCGCCATTATTATAACACTTACGGAGGCGATTTTCACGATAAAAAAGCCATTGTTCAAGGTTTTGGCAATGTTGGTTCAGCCGCAGCTTTTTATCTTGCTGAAATGGGCGTAAAAATAATCGGAATCATTGACCGCGATGGTGGAATCATCAACGAAAACGGATTCTCATTTGAAGAAATCAGACGATTGTTTTTGAATAAAGACGGAAATAAATTAGTTGCCGAAAACATGATTCCATTTGAAGAAATCAATCAAAAAATCTGGACAATTGGCGCAGACATTTTTGCTCCATGCGCAGCTTCAAGATTGGTAACTAAAGATCAATTGGATAATTTAATCGGTTCTGGTTTGGAAGTAATTTCTTGTGGTGCTAATGTTCCGTTTGCAGATAAAGAAATTTTCTTTGGTTCAATTATGGAAGAAACCGATAGCAAAGTGAGTTTGATTCCAGATTTCATTTCTAACTGCGGAATGGCAAGAGTTTTTGCCTATTTTATGGAGAAAAAAGTTCAAATGACAGATGAAGCAGTTTTTTATGACATTTCTGAAACCATCAAAAAAGCAATTGAAAGAGCTCACGATTTGAATCCTGACAACAAAAACATAAGTGCAACAGCCTTTGAAATTGCATTGAAACAATTAGTATAATTGAGAGAAAAAAACTTATTCAGATCATTTTTTGAAAGTGAAAAAGCTGGTGGATTTGTATTGCTAATCTGTACCGTTTTTTCGCTTTTGGTTTCTAATTCATCCTTTTCAGAGCAGTATTTATCCATTTGGCATACCCAAATAGGAAGTCATAGTGCCGAACATTGGATTAATGATGGTTTGATGGCGATTTTCTTTTTACTTATTGGATTAGAACTTGAACGAGAAGTTTACATTGGTGAATTATCCAAAATTAAAGAGGCAATTCTTCCACTTTCTGGAGCACTTGGTGGTATGGTTGTTCCTGCAATAATTTTTACGTCATTTAATTTTGGCACTAAAACTCATTCTGGATTTGGAATTCCGATGGCAACAGATATTGCTTTTGCAGTTGGGATTTTATCTTTATTAGGAAAACGTGTTCCACTTTCGCTAAAAATATTTTTAACAGCATTAGCCGTTATTGATGATTTAGGTGCAATTTTAATGATTGCTATTTTCTATTCTAAAACTATTTATCTCGTAAATCTATTTATTTCATTAAGCATTTTTGGAGTTTTACTGATAATGAATCGAATGAAAGTAAAAAATTTACCTCTTTATTTAATAGGCGGAGCTTTCATGTGGTATTTTATGTTGAATTCTGGCGTTCATGCTACAATTACAGGCATTTTATTGGCTTTTGCAATTCCATTTGGAGACGGAAGCGAAAATTCAATTTCCTTTAAATTACAAGAATGGTTGCATTATCCGGTTGCATTTTTTATCATTCCAATATTTGCTTTGAGTAATACCGCGATTGTTATAGGAAATAATTTAATGGAAACATTTTCTGAATCCTATTCATTAGGCATATTTTTTGGTTTGTTTATTGGAAAACCGTTAGGAATTTTAGTTTTTACATTTTTAGTAGTTAAATTCAAACTAACAAAACTTCCAAAAGATATAACTTGGAATAAGCTCATTGGAGTTGGTTTTCTTGGAGGAATCGGATTTACAATGTCAATTTTTATAACATTATTAGCCTTTGAAGATAATGAGATTATAAACAATTCTAAACTCATGATATTAATTGCATCGTTAATTTCGGGTTTAATTGGATTTATTTGGCTTAAGAAAAGTCTCTCTTCAAAAAAAATTTAGTAGACTAAACAACAATTTTTAGTATATTTCAGCGTTAAAACATAAAGATTAAAGCGTATGAGTTTAGATTCTTCACCTTCAGACAAAAGAAAATCGTTTTTAATAGCGACTCTTATTTATGGAGTTTTGTTATTGATTATGTTTTTTATTCGATTTTGGCCACCTTCTGATGCCGAATTGTTAGCAATGGCTGGTGGTGGCGGTGGTGGCGGCGTTACGGTGAATTTTGGCGATACCGACTTTGGCTCAGGTAAAAATTTTGACAGTAAAGAACTAGATGTTAAAAACAATACTAAACAAACTTCTGCTCAAGAAACTCCTCAAGAAGATATAATTACACAAGATGATGAAGGAGATAAAACGGACGCTGTTATTGCAAAACACGAACCTATAAAAACTCCAAAAAAAGTTGTTATAAAACCTGAAATCACAAAACCAGTTGTAATAAAGAAACCAGTTGTAAAAAAAGTTGATGATGCTTTAGCAAACATTTTGCACGGAAATAAAAAAGGTGGCGATGGAAACAGCAGTTCATCTGGAAATCAAGGACGTGCAAACGGAGATATCAACTCTAATGGATATAATGGTTCTGGTGGTTCTGGTGGTGGAACAGGCGGAGGAAATGGATCTGGAAACGGTACAGGAACTGGAGCAGGCTCTGGCTCAGGAAGTGGCGGAGGAAACGGAAGTGGTAATGGAAGTGGTAATGGAAAAGGCACAGGAGCGGGCTATGCTCTTGCTGGCAGAAAAGCATTATCAATTCCAAACCCAACTTACAATTGTAATGAAGAAGGAACTGTTGTAGTCCAAATCACTGTTGACAAAAACGGAAAAACTATTGATGCTAAACCAGGTTATAGAGGAACAACAAACACAGCAAGTTGTTTAGCTGTGCAAGCAAAAGCTGCTGCAATGAATTCTAAATGGACAGAAAGATCTAACGGAGAAGACAATCAAGTTGGAACTATTACTTTTAATTTTAAATTGAGAGATTAATTCAAATATTATTATAAAAAAAATGCTTCCAAAATCGGAAGCATTTTTTATGCAATAAAGTAAGAGATATTTATGTTTTTAGAAACTTATTTAGAATTATTAGTTGCAATCACAAACTTTAATTTGTTCTTCACTCCTATTTGCAAAACATCTACTAAATCTTGAACTTGTAAGTTAAAAGGAATTCTAATTACAACCGTTTGGTCTTTAGCATCGCCCATTTTAGAT
>CANCFZ010000186.1 GCA_947377425.1 Flavobacteriaceae bacterium | reverse complement strand
TAAGGTTCTAAGGTTCTAAGTTGCTGAGATACTAAGTCTCTTAGATTTTTGAACTTCAATTTCATAGAACCTCAGAACCTTAGAATCTTAGCGCCTCAGTACCTAAAAATAAAAAAGAACATGAAATTATCCGAATTCAAAAACAGTTTAGAGCAAGTTGAAACGTTTGCTATTCAATTGCCAAATGGAGCTCTGGTTCCAGCACACTTTCACATCACAGAAATGGGATTGTTGACTAAAAATTTTATCGATTGTGGTAACACTATTCGTGAGGAAAAACAAATAACTTTTCAAGTTTGGTATGCTGGTGATTTGGAACACCGATTGGCTCCAAGCAAAGTATTTAAGATTATTGATGCTTCTAAAAATCTAATTGGTGCTGCCGATTTAGAGTTGGAAGTAGAATATCAAGACGCAATGACTATTGGGAAATTCGGATTAGAATTTGCTAATGGTAATTTTACTTTAACTCCAAAAGAAACTACTTGTTTGGCTCAAGACCATTGTGGTATTCCACCAGAGAAAATGAAAGTAAAAATAGGCGAGTGGAAGCAAAAGGAAACTTCTTGTTGTACACCTGATTCGGGTTGTTGTTAAAAAAGTAGCACAAGGTTTCTCAAAGTTTGCACGAAGTTTCACAATAAAATCTAAAAGCATCAATTAAATTTAAAAATTCTAGCTAACCTTGCGAGAATCCTTGCGTTTATTAAAGTTAAAATAAAATATATGTCAGAAAAAAAAGAACACTGGGAAAAAGTTTTTGCCACAAAGCAAGAAACAGAAGTGAGTTGGTATGAACAAAAACCTGAAACTTCTATTAACTTTTTCATACAAAATAACATTCCAAAAGAGGCTAAAATCATTGATATTGGTGGTGGAGATAGTTATTTGATTGATAATTTATTAGCATTGGGTTATACTAATTTATTTCTTTTAGATATTTCAGCAAATGCCATTGAACGAATTAAAAGTAGGTTAGGAGTAAAGGCAGAAAAAGTGACTTTTATTGTTTCTGATGTTTTAGATTTTCAAACAGAAGTAGTTTTTGATGTTTGGCATGATAGAGCTAGCTTTCATTTTTTAACATCTGAAAATGAAATCATTACTTATAAAAAAATAGTTTCCAAATCAATTGTTTCTAATGGATTTTTATTTCTTGGAACATTTTCAGAAAACGGACCTTTAAAATGCAGTGGATTAGAAATCACTCAATATTCGGAAGCCAAATTTGAAACTATTTTCGGAGGTGATTTTGATAAAATAAATTGTTTTGAAGAAATGCATCAAACACCGTTTGAAACAAAACAAAATTTCATTTTTTGCAATTATAAAAAGAAGTAATATGTTTAAAAATTTATCTAAAACAATAGCGTCTATTGCTGTAATTTCAGTTTTAAACGAACGAAAACAAGTATTAAATCCTTTAGCGGATTATATTCAGAATAAAGTAAATTCCAACCAAGAAATTCGTCTAAATTTTATTTGCACACACAATTCTCGTAGAAGTCATTTGTCTCAAATTTGGGCACAAACTATGGCTTTTCATTTCGGGATTAAGAATGTGTTTTGTTATTCGGGCGGAACTGAAGCTACAGCAATGTTTCCAAAAGTGGGCGAAACTTTAGTAAAACAAGGTTTTCAAATTCAGAAGTTGAGTGAAGAACAAAATCCAGTTTACGCAATTAAATTTGTTGAAAATCAGCATCCAATTATCTGTTTTTCTAAAACCTATTTTGATGATTTTAATCCCAAAAGTGAATTTGGAGCGATAATGACTTGCAATAATGCTGATGAAGGTTGTCCAATGGTTTTTGGAGCTGAGGCTAGATTTCCAATTAAATATGATGATCCTAAAGCATTTGACGGAACTGATTTAATGGATGAAAAATACGCAGAACGCAGTTTGCAAATAGCTAGTGAAATGTATTTTGTGTTTTCTCAAATTAATACATTATAACATGAAAAAACGACTTAATTTTTTAGATAAATATTTAACCTTGTGGATATTTCTAGCGATGTTAATTGGTGTTGGAATAGGTTATTTTATTCCGAATTCAGCTAATTTTATCAATTCGTTTTCTTCTGGAACAACTAATATTCCGTTAGCAATTGGATTGATTTTAATGATGTACCCGCCTTTGACTAAAGTAGATTTTAGTAAGATTCCTTTAATGTTTAAAAAGCCTAAAATTCTGGTAGCATCTTTTATAATCACTTGGATTGTTGGTCCGTTTTTAATGTTCTTACTTTCTATTTTATTTTTGAAAGATTATCCAGAATACATGACTGGATTAATTATTATCGGATTGGCGCCTTGCATTGCCATGGTTATTGTTTGGAATGAATTAGCCGAAGGAAATCGCGAATTAACTGCTGGATTAGTTGGAATTAATAGTTTATTGCAAGTTTTATTTTTTAGTTTGTACGCTTATTTTTATTTAGAAATTATGTTGCCATTATTTGGAATTAAAGGATTGGCACTGAATATTACTATTTCACAAATCGCCACCACCGTTGGAATTTATCTCGGAATTCCATTTGTGTTAGCGGTAACGAGTCGTTATTTGATAAAGAAATTCATTGGTGAGAAATGGTTCAACCAGAAGTTTCTTCCTTTTGTATCACCTATTACATTAATTGCTTTGCTTTTTACTATTGTAATAATGTTTAGTTTAAAAGGTGAAATGATAGTGCAATTGCCTCTTGATGTAATTAGAATTGCCATTCCACTAATGATTTTCTTTGCAATTATGTTTTTGTTAATGTTCTTTGTTGGTAAAAAAGTCGGAGCCGATTACAGAGACAATGCTGCGATTTCATTTACAGCTTCTGGGAATAATTTTGAATTGGCTATAGCGGTTTCAATAGGCGTTTTCGGAATCAATAGTGGACAAGCCTTTGCAGGTGTTATTGGTCCACTGGTTGAAGTTCCAGCTTTGATTACCTTAGTCAATGTTGCTTTTTGGTTGAGAAAAAGGTATTATAAATAAACATCTATTTCCAAATAAGTAAAGAATTTTCAGTAACCTTTGTTACTCTGTAACATTTGTGACTGTAACGCCATTTTTACCGTTCTATTTTTGCTTCATAATTTATAAAAACAATTATGAAGAAAATCCAGTTTATCATTTTTATTGGAACAATTTTAGGTTCATTCTTAAGTTATGGTCAAGATACTTTGGCTATTTCTAAAAGCGATTTACTACAAAAACTATCCGACAAAAATCTGCAAATCAAAATTGCCGAGAAAACCTTTCAATCGGCAAAGGCAGATTATGAGCAATCCAATTCCCTTTTTTTACCTAACATTAATGTCTCTCACACAGGAATTTCAACCACGAATCCGTTGATGGCTTTTGGTTCTAAATTGAATCAAGAAATTCTAACTGCAATGGACTTTGATCCCAATTTATTGAACAATCCTGCTAAAACGCAAAACTTCGCAACCAAATTCGAAATCCAACAACCATTAATCAACGTAGACGGCATTTATGGTAGACAAGCTGCTAAAGCAAAAATGGAAGCTTATCAGTTGCAAACAGCACGCACTAAAGAGTATTTAGAATTAGAAGTTTCTAAAGCATATATGCAATTGCAATTGGCTTATAAAGCGATAAAAGTTTTAGAAAAGGCCAATACTACTGGAAAAGCCAATCTGAAATTAGTTGAAAATTATTTCAAACAAGGGTTATTGCAAAAAACAGATTTTTTAAACGTTCAAGTTCGAGTGAATGAAATTGCAAATCAATTGCAATACGCCAAAAGTAATGTGCAAAACGCATCAGATTATTTAGGTTTTTTATTGAATGAAGACACTAATGGTGAAATTTACAAACCTTCTGAAGAACTTGAAAATGCCATTACTGTTGAGCAAATGAATACTGCTTTATCAGATAACAGAAAAGACATTCAAGCGATGGATAAATCTACTTCAGCATACAAAAAGATGCTGTTATCGAGTAAAATGGGATTCTTACCAAGATTAAATGCTTTTGGAAGTTATGAATTGTATGATAAGAATTTCTTAGGAACTTCTGCCAAAGGTTATTTAGTAGGAGCACAATTATCGTGGAATGTTTTTGATGGCTACAAATCAATTGGAAAATACAATAAAGCCAAAGCCGATTTCCAAAAATCCGAAGTAGAAACAGAGCAATACAAAAAACAAAGTCAGTTGGAATTAAACAAAACCAATCGCCAACTAAAAGATGCTGAAAACAAAGTAAATCTTTCGCAATTAGCATTGGAACAATCACAAGAAGCTTACCGAATTCGTCAAAACCGTTTTACACAAGGATTGGAAAAAACAACCGACTTATTACAATCAGAAACCCAAATGATTCAAAAAGAATTGGAGCATTTGCAATCGGTTTTTGAATATAATTTCACCAAACAGTATTTACAATTTTTAACCAAGTAAATTTCAAAAATCAATTTCAAAAAGATGAAAAAAAATATAGCAATTCTAACTCTTTCAACAGTCTTATTTCTGTCATGCGGAAAAGACAATAAAGAAGTAATCAATAACGAACCAGCAATTGCAGTAAAAGTAAGTGGTATTTCTGCAGATAACACTAGTGAATTTGTAACCGCAAGCGGAAAAATAGAAGCCGAAAATAGTGCTAATGTTTCTACCCGAATGATGGGTTATATAACCAAAGTGCATGTGAAAGTTGGGCAAAAAGTAAGTGCTGGACAAATAGTAGT
>CANCFZ010000185.1 GCA_947377425.1 Flavobacteriaceae bacterium | reverse complement strand
ATAATGAATTAAAGGATTGGGTAATGTATGTTAGAAAAGCTAACAATGTAGATTTAGGTAAAGAAAAAGAACTGGACTTTGCAATAAAAGGCGATGCTAAACAACAATATCCACAAATTAGAAAAATTATGGATTTGTTACAAGATCAAAAAATTAATAATTTTAGTTTAGTTACTGGATTGAGAGCTAAGCCTAAAACGAATTAATTTTAACTAACAATTTAAAAGATATAAAATGGCTGAATTAAATACTGGCGATGGCGGCGGTGGCAAAGGTGGCAAAGTAAGAAGTAAAAAACAAAATTCTAAAGTTGATTTAACTGCAATGGTTGATTTAGCGTTCTTGTTAATTACGTTCTTCATGCTAACAACATCATTATCTAAACCACAATCTATGCCTTTAGGTTTGCCTGCAAAAGATGATGAGAAGGTAAAAATTCCACCAGTTAAAACTGATCAACGAAGAACTGTTACGATAATTCTTGGTGGCAATGATCAAATTAAATGGTATCACGGTCTTTTAGAAGCTCCAGAACCTGATGGAAAACCAACAACTACTGATTATAGTAGTAATGGAATTCGTAAAGAATTACTAAAAAGAGTAGCTTCTATTCCTCAAGTTATGGGAGATAAAGAAAAAGGAATGATTGTTATCATCAAACCTACTAAAAAATCAACTTACAAAAATTTGGTTGATATTTTAGATGAAATGGCAATATGTAAAGTGCCTACTTACGCAATAGTTAATGATTTTACTCCAGAGGAAAATAAATTAATAGAGGAAATTAATAAATAATACCTTCTGGGTATTTATAAAATACAAAAAGATGAAAATAGACCTATTAGGAAGAAAATGGTTAGACATCGTTTTTGAAGGACGTAACAAAAGTTATGGTGCTTACGAATTGCGCAAGCAAAATTCAAACACCAATCTAAAAGCTCTAGCAATAGGAGCCGTAGTTTTTGCTTTTGCCGTAGCTACTCCAATCATTGCCGATTTTATTAGTAAAGCTACTAGCAGTACTGATGATGGTTTGCACGATAGAATCACAGCGGTTAAATTACCTCCAAAAGAAGAAAAACCAAAAGAGGATTTAAAACCACCTCCACCACCAAAACCAAAAGAAGATGTGGTGAAGTTTGTTAAACCTGTAGTTGCTAAAAAAGATGAAGTAACAGAAGAACCACCAAAGGTAGAGGATATTAAAGACAAAAACCTTGGAAAAGAAGATATTAAAGGTGATAAAGATGCTCCTTTAACTGTTGATCCTCCAGGAACTGGACCACCACAACAAGATGTAGTTGATGATAATAACATTTATAACTCTGCAGGTATTGAGGTTAAACCTGAATATCCTGGTGGATTAGGTAAATTTGGCCTTTTTATAAAAAACAACTATACTCCACCAGATGAGCCTGGATTAAAAGGGCAAGTATTTGTTTCTTTTGTTGTTGAAAAAGATGGAACATTAACAGACATCAAGGTGTTAAGAGATATTGGTTATGGAACAGGAAAAGAAGCTGAACGTGTTTTGAGAAAATCACCAAGATGGACTCCTGCTGAACAAAATGGTAAAAAAGTAAGATGTTCTTACCAAATCCCTATCAAGATTGAAACTCCAGAAGAGTAATGGTAGCGAAATTTATTTCAAACTATAAGAAGAAATCGCTTAAAGAGCGATTTCTTCTATTTATAGGAGTTTTGTTTCTTATGATTTATTTAACATTTGGTTTGGTTATCATTTTTTGGAAAGAATTCCCAATAAAATTGTCGCCAAACTATAGAATTGCATTAGGAATTTTATTTATAGTATACGGTGCTTTTAGATTCAGCAGATTGATGAAATCTGAAAATGATAATTAATATGAAAATTAAATTTAAACATATTCTTTTAGTTTCAGGTATAGTTTTTATAGCATTCTTTTCTTGTAAAGGAACTGATAATTCTAAAGAAACTATACTAACTGGAACAACTTCTATTTTGGTTGATGAATCGCTTTTGCCAATAATTGAAGATCAAGTTGCCGTTTTTGAAAGTCAATATGATGCAAAAATTAAATTGATTGCGCAATCCGAAAAAGAATGTATTCAGTCATTTGTTAAAAATAAATCAGGCACAATTATTTTGTCTAGAAAATTGAATAAACAGGAAAATGCTGTTTTCAAGAATAGAAAAATTATTCCTAAAGAAGCCCCATTTGCAATTGATGCGATTGCATTAATAAAAAATAAAAAAACTAATGATACACTAATTGATTTAACTGATGTGATTGATTTTTTAAAGGGTGATAAAACTAAAATAAAAGGGTTAGTTTTTGATAATCCAAATTCAAGTACCGTTCGTTATTTTTCAGAACTATCTGGAATCAAATCACTACCAGAAAATGGTGTCTTTTCTTTTAAAACAAATGAAGAGGTTATAAAATATGTTTCTCAAAATGAAGGAATGGTTGGCGTTGTAGGTTTAAATTGGTTGTTTCAGCCTAATAGTTCAATAAAAAAACATCTTGAAAATATAAACATATTGAGTGTAAAAGACAAAGCTACCAACAACTACATTTATCCAAGTCAAGAGAACATAGCAACCCGAAAATATCCTTTGGCACGCGTTTTGTATATTGTCAATTGTCAAGGTTATGATGGACTAGGAATGGGTTTTTCGTCGTTCATTGCCGGAGAAACAGGTCAAAGAATAATCTTAAAATCTGGATTGGCACCAATGAGAGAACCAAGTAGAAATATTAGTATTAGAAACAAAATTGAAAATAATTAGAAAAAATAATAAGATGAATAAATTTAAAATTTTCAGTATCGCTTTTTTAACTGCAACAGCAGTTGGTAAAGCACAAGATATAGACCAAGCAAAAAAAGCATTGGATGCTGAACAATATGAAAAAGCTAAATCAATGCTTAAAAGTATTATTCAAGCAAAACCAGATAACGGTAGAGCTACTTTTTTGTTAGGAAATATATATTTGAAACAAAATATAGAAGATTCAGCTAAAATATTTTTTCAAAAAGGATTAGTTTCTTCTGATGGAGCTCGATTCAATACTATTGGTTTAGGTCAGCTCGATTTAGAAAGCGGAAATGTGAGCGCTGCACAAGCTAAATTTGACCAAGTCATGAAAGACTTGAGAAAGAAAGATGTTGAAGAATATATTTATATCGCTCAAGCTTATATGAACAATTCAAAACCTGATTATAAAAGTGCAATAAGCCTATTAAATAAAGCAAAATCAGTAAATCCTAATGATGCCAATGTTATGCTAACTTTAGGCGATGCTTTTTATGGAGATAAAAATCAAAATGATGCTTATGCTGCCTACAGAGATGCTTATGTAGCAGACAATACTTTGATAAGAGCTAAAATGCAGTTGGGCGTTCTTTTAAAAGGTGCAAAAGCATATACAGAAGCAATAAAAGCTTATGATGAAGTAATAGGATTAAATGCAAATTATGGACCAGTTTACAGAGAGTTAGCAGAAACATATTATTTATGGGCAAGTAATAAACCTGCAACATACACTGAAAATATGACTAAAGCGTTAAGCAATTATGAGAAATACATGAGTTTAACAGATTATTCATTGTCATCTCGAATGAGACACGCTGATTTTCTTGTCTTAGCAAAAGATTACAAAGCTCTTGAATTAGAAGCAAATAAGATGAAAGAATTAGATAAAGTAAATCCAAGAATAATGCGTTATTTGGGATATGCTGCTTATCAAAACGGAAACCCTGATGCTGCAATTACAGCTCTTACAGACTATACTACAAAAGGAACAAACAAGGTTATTGCTGGAGATTACTATTATTTAGGTCTTGCAAAAGTAGCAAAATCAATTGCTGCTGACGGAAAAACAGTCGATGCTGCGATGTTAGCTTCTGGTACTTCAGATTTGAAAAAATCTTTAGATATGGATATCGTTATGGCTAACGGTCTTAACGAAATTGGCAAAAAATATTTCACTCAAAAGCTTTACACTGTTGCAAGTGCTTTATTTGAATTAGCTATTACAAATCCAAATTCTAGAAATTATTTGGAGGATAATGTATATTATGGACTTTCGGTACTTACCATAAATAGATCAAAAGAAACCAAAGATATTGATAAAGATACTTTAGCAAAAGCTGATTTAGCTTTGGATAATGTAATCACGGCAACACCAAATTATCAAGAAGCTTATTTGTATAAAGCAAGGATAAACAGCTCATTAGAAAAAGATGATGTTATGGCGGCGACTTATCAAAAATATTTGGATATAGTTGTTGCAAAAGGTGATGAAGAAATAAATAAAAATAAAGCAAAAGTTACAGAATCATACAATAGCATTGCGGCATTTTATGCTAATACAGACAAAGCCAAAGCCAAAGAATATTTTGGAAAAACATTAGCCTTAGATCCTACAAATACTTATGCTTTAGATTCATTGAAGATTTTAAAATGAGGAGCAGACCCAATAATACCTGCAACACCTTTAGCAATTCCAAAGCCTAAAGTTGTTAAGAAACCCAAAAAGAAGAAATAATTTAGTGTATATAAATCGTCCAAGAAATTGGGCGATTTTTTTTTGAACAAATGTTAAAGTTTTGTAAGAAATTTTACATTCAAATAATAAATCAGGAAATTCGTGGTTATTATTGAAACCAAATACAAAAACCTCTTTATGCCAAAAATTTATTATACATTTTTATTGCTATTTATTTGCTCAT